>JBILIY010000034.1:0-8216 GCA_044368815.1 Crocinitomicaceae bacterium | reverse complement strand
CATCTTCTGAAACTTTACAAACGTAAAAATCCACTCTCGGGTGGATTTTTTATTTCACAATAGAAAGTAAATATCATAATTTTAGAAATAGATTTTAGCAGTCATTTACATTTTTAATTATAAGGCATTAAATACCCACACAATTAATATTCTTCAATTTCTTTTCATAACTTTGTTTTCCTAAAAATTTCACAAAGAAAATGGATAAAGTTTCTTATGTCGGGAATGCGGATGTGAATGCGATAGATCACCTCTACCAACAATATCGTCAAGACCCTGAAAGTGTTGACATCGGATGGAAAAAATTTTTTGAAGGTTTTGAATTTGCTCAAACAAACTATGAAGAGGGAGGGGCAATTCCTGTAAATTTTCAAAAAGAATTCAAAGTATTGAATTTGATAAATGGCTATCGAACTCGTGGACATTTGTTTACAAAAACCAATCCGGTCCGTGAAAGAAGAAAATACGCGCCAACCTTGGCTATTGAAAATTTTGGACTAACCGATTCTGATTTAGATGAAGTTTTTCAAGCCGGAGAAGAAATTGGAATTGGTTCAGCGACATTAAGAAATATTATCAACCACCTGGAATTGACTTATTGTCAATCTATAGGAATTGAGTTCACTTACATGCGCGATCCTGAGCGAATTGATTGGTTCAAAAACAAAATTGAAATTACTAATCGCCCAGAATTTAATAAAGAAAGAAAATTAAAAATTTTCAATAAGCTAACTCAAGCATCTGGCTTCGAAGCATTTTTAGGGAAGAAATTCGTTGGGCAAAAACGTTTTTCGGTCGAAGGAGGAGAGGCTTTAATACCTGCTTTGGATACCCTGGTTGAAAAAGGTTCCGATCTTGGTGTTGAGTATTTCGTTATGGGAATGGCTCATAGAGGTAGATTGAATACGTTAACAAATATTTTTCAAAAGCGTCCGAGAGATATTTTCTCAGAATTTGAAGGGAAAGAATTTGATTTCGAGTCGACTTTTGACGGTGATGTAAAATACCATCAAGGATTCACTTCTCATATTACCTTATCTAATGGTAAACAAATGGGTGTTACCTTGGCGCCGAATCCATCGCATTTAGAAGCTGTAAATACTGTTGTTGAAGGAATTTCTAGGGCCAAAATAGATCACGTTTATCATGATGAGAAAAAAGTTTGTCCTGTTTTAATTCATGGTGATGCCGCGGTTGCTGGACAAGGAATTGTATATGAGACAATTCAAATGGCTCATTTGGACGGTTACCGTGCAGGTGGGACAATCCACATTGTAGTCAATAATCAAGTAGGATTTACTACTAATTATTTAGATGGACGTTCATCCACTTATTGTACGGATGTTGCTAAAACAACTTTATGTCCTGTTTTTCACGTAAACGGGGATGATGTCGAAGCAGTTGTTCAAGCAATTGAAATTGCTATTGATTATCGCCAACAATTTGGCCGAGATATATTTATTGATCTTTTGTGCTACAGAAAATATGGTCATAACGAAGGTGATGAACCTAAATTTACGCAGCCAGCACTTTATAACATCATTGCAAAACATCCGAATCCGAAAGATATTTATTTATCTCAACTCATAAATGAAAATATTATTTCGAAAGAAGATGCAAAAAAATTCGAAGATAATTACAATCAATTTTTAGAGGACGAGTTTGACGCTTCCCGCAAGAATGAAAAAGCGCTCGTTTATGATTTCTTAAGCTTGACATGGGAGGGATACCGTCATGGTAACTCGAAGGATTTTGAAAAATCACCGGAAACGGGCGTTAATAAAGAGATATTGAATGAGCTTGGTATTAAACTAGCTTCTTTACCTGAAGGGAAAAAATATTTCCGAAAAATCGCTAAAATCTTTGAAGATCGATTAAATGCGATTAAAGACAATAAATTAGATTGGGGAACAGCTGAGATGTTAGCTTATGCAACGTTGTTGGCTGAAGGTCACCCAGTTCGTATTTCAGGACAGGATGTTGAAAGGGGTACATTCTCTCACCGACATGCTGTTGTAAAAACAGAAGATTCGGAAGAAGAAATCGAAACATTAAACTTGCTATCAAAAGATCAAGCAAAATTCACCGTTTACAACTCGTTGTTGTCTGAATATGGTGTTTTAGGATTTGAATATGGTTATTCCTTGGCAACACCAAATGGTTTGACTATCTGGGAAGCTCAGTTCGGGGATTTCTTCAATGGTGCTCAAATTATGATTGATCAATTTATCAGCGCAGGTGAAGATAAGTGGGCCACGCAAAGTGGTTTGACGCTCTTATTACCTCACGGTTACGAAGGTCAAGGTGCAGAGCACTCAAGTGGTCGTATGGAACGGTTTTTACAGCAATGTGCGGATTTGAATATGCAAATAGTTAATACTTCTACTCCTGCAAATCATTTCCATTTGTTGCGTCGACAATTGAAACGTGAATTTAGAAAGCCATTGGTTGTTTTCTCTCCGAAGATGTTACTTCGATACCCTGCTGCTACTTCAACATTGGAAGAAATGGCGAATGGCTCTTTCCAAGAAGTAATTGATGATGCTACTTCGAATGCTAAATCGATTGATACAGTTGTGCTTTGTTCTGGTAAGTTCTACTATGAATTAAAGGAAAAAGCGCTACAAATGGGTGTGGAAAATATGGCTTTTGTTCGAATTGAGCAACTATATCCATTGCCACAGATACAAATCGATGCGATTTTAGCGAAATACAATGCGAAAAACGTTATTTGGGCGCAAGAAGAACCTGCAAACATGGGCGCTTGGACTTACATTGCGATGAGTTTGAGAAAATTGGATTTAATCGGGATTTGCCGTCCTGCCAGCGCTGCTTCTGCGGAAGGTTCAAAGAAATTGCATGAGAAACGATTGGCGAAATTGTTCAATGAGATTTTCTCCTACGCGAAAGTTAAAGTTGTTAAATAATAGAAAGATATAATTGTAATGGCACTAATAGAAATGAAAGTCCCAAGTCCGGGAGAATCGATATCAGAAGTAGAAATTGCACAATGGTTGGTTTCCGACGGAGATTACGTTGAAAAAGACCAGGCAATTGCCGAAGTTGACTCGGACAAAGCGACATTGGAACTTCCTGCTGAGGCAAGTGGAATAATCACTTTGAAAGCAGCCGAAGGCGATGTCGTAAAGGTTGGACAAGTTGTTTGTTTGATTGATACCGATGCAGCAAAACCCGCTGGAAGTCCCGCACCCAAGGTAGAAGTTAAAGCTGAAGTGACAAAATCTGCCATTGCGCCCGTTGCAGAAACAAAAACGGTGGTTCCAAATCCTGATCCAATTAAGAAAGAAGTTTCTTATGCTTCAGGAACGCCATCTCCGGCAGCAGCTAAAATCATGAGTGAAAATGGCATTTCTAGTAAGCAAGTTGCTGGAACTGGAAAAGATGGACGTATCACGAAACAAGATGTTGTAAATGCGATGTCTGCTGGTTTCTCAACGGATGCTGCGCAAGGGTGGGGTGGAACCAGAGATCAAAACCGCGAGAAAATGTCGATGCTACGACGTAAAATCGCGGAGCGTCTTGTTTCAGTGAAAAATGAAACCGCCATGTTGACTACCTTCAATGAAGTTGACATGAAACCGATTATGGACATTCGTGCTAAATACAAAGATAAATTTTCCAAGCTCCACGAAGTGAATTTAGGATTTATGTCCTTTTTCACAAAAGCGGTTACAGAAGCTTTGAAATTATATCCTGCCGTAAATGCTCAAATCGACGGGAACGAAATGATTTTCCACGATTATGCAGATGTTGGTATTGCAGTTTCTTCACCGAAGGGATTGATGGTTCCTGTAGTTCGCAATGCGGAGCAAATGTCGTTAGCTGAAATTGAACGAGAGATAAAACGCTTGGCTGTTAAAGCAAGAGACGGAAAAATTACCCCAGATGACATGACAGGAGGTACATTTACGATTACAAATGGTGGTGTTTTCGGTTCGATGTTGTCAACACCAATTATCAATCCACCGCAATCTGCGATTTTAGGAATGCACAATGTGGTTGAACGCCCGGTGGCTATCAATGGAAAAGTAGAAATTCGTCCAATAATGTACGTAGCTCTTTCTTACGACCATAGAATCATTGATGGAAAAGAATCTGTAGGATTCCTTGTGAAATTGAAGGAAATGTTGGAAAATCCAGAAAGAATGATCTTCGGAGCGAAGGATCCAATGGAGATTTTGTTGGGATTGTAAAATAATTTCTAGTTATCTTGTAACATGTCCAAGACGTTTAGAATAGTTATTGCTATAGCTATAATTGCATTAGTTGTTCTCATATTTTATATAATATGGCAAAGCTTTAGTTTCCTATCTGAATTAATTCCATGGCACATCTCCTTGATTTCCTTTGGAGTTGGTTGTTTAATGTACTTTATCGGAAGACATTTTGTGAGAAAAAAGAATGTTTTTGTTAAAAAAGAGAATAAAATAATTCTTTCGACTCCTATTCAAGCTGACTTACTAATTATTATCGGCTCAATAGTGATGATGATTAGTGCGTTTACTTCAAAATTATTTTTTTTCAGTAGCTTCCGAAGATTTTATGATGAAGAGCATTTCGGTTTTATTTCTAATTTTCGGCTTAGTTTTTCTAGTGTATAAATTTTTTCAACTGAAACATTCTCTTAACGACCGAATAGAAATTGGTGAAGATGAATTTCGTGTTGATGTCGCCTTGAGTGGAGAATATAAAATCTACAAGAAAGCTGATTTATGCGAAATTGAATTGTTGAAGGAGTTTGAAGACACAAGAGGAAATAAAGAGAAATTGATTAATAGTGGTAATCCATCATACAATTCAAATCAATATAAATTAACACTAAGTGTTAAACTTAAACCGTTGGATGACGAAAAAGAGTCGACAGTGAAAAAAATTAATTCAGAGGACATGAATATTGAGCTTTCGATTTTTGTTGAAGCCTTGCAATCAATGAATTATTCTATCGTTCAAAGATCTAAGTACGATTGTAGTGATCAACTATGGGAAGGTCATAATTTCGAAGAAGGTTTCTGATTATCTTTAATTTATTATCGTTTCTTTCTTCTTCGTAAGTAACAAATTCCTACTTTCGAGTTGTAAGAAAAAAAATCTATGCCATACAAGATACTATTATTCCTTCTTTTCCTTTATTCAGCGAGTTTTGGTCAAAAGAACGAAAAATCGAAACAAGAAACTTTGAGATTAAATGGTAAGAAGATGCCATTTGTTCATGTTGGAAAAACGAATTTATACGCTTGTAAATTCGAAGTTTCAAATCATGAGTATTTAATTTTTTTGAATGAAATCAGAAAAACAAAAGGAGAGGCTGCGTATCAACAGAATCTTCCGGATACAATGATTTGGAGATCTCCTTTGGGCTATATGGAAAAATTCGTTCAATATTATCTGCGTCATCCTGCATTTGGAGATTATCCAGTTGTTGGAGTCAATTATGAACAGGCTGAGAATTACTGTAATTGGTTGACAAATTCCACAAATGAGTCTATAAATGATAAGCAAATCAAAAAAACCCACTTTCGTTTACCAACCGAGGAAGAGTGGGAGCTAGCTGCTCTGGGCGGACTACCTAAAGGTACTATTTTTCCCTGGGGAACAGAAAGTATTAGAAGTGAAAAAGGAAAATATAAAGGGGTAATTCTTGCCAATTGTAATGGTGGTTCAGGTGATTTCTTGGGATCTTCAGGGTATTTAAATGATGGTTTAAATGTTACTTGTCAGGTTAGTGACTATTGGCCAAATAATTTTGGTATATATCACATGGCAGGTAATGTAGCTGAAATGGTGGCTTTACCATATCCAGACGCAGAAAAATTGATTTGCAAAGGAGGATCTTGGAATAAGGGAAGTCACAAAATGGTCATTTCGTCACGAGATACTTTTGAAGTGGCAGCCTCATGGGTCGGATTTCGTGTTTTTGCAGAGATTGAAGAATATCAAACGCCAACCTCTCAAGAAAAAGTAGACGCAAAATTTATTGAAAAGAGTTTGAGTTACATTCCGGCTGGTGGTTTTCAAATATCACACTATTATTCCATTTTTGAACCCGACTCAGCTGAAAGTAATAAAAAAGATAATGCACTAGTAGTTTCTAATTTTTACTTTTCAAAATATGAAGTTACGAATGACATGTATATCCAGTTTTTGAAAGCGATAGCTGATTCAGTTAAACGAAATAAATATACTCCACGAGATGAAAATTGGACTTCAGAAACTGATTTACTACAATATCAGCATTATACAACTCAATTCCCAAAACATCCAGTTGTGAATATTACCAAAGAAGCCATGATTGCATTTTGCAGTTGGTTGACTGAACAGTATAATAAGGATCCTAAAAGGAAATTTGAATATGTGAAATTTTCATTACCTTCTGCAAAACAGCAATTGCGTGCCATGACCGGCGATTTAAATTTGCAGAGTTATAGTTGGGGAGGACCTTATAACCGTAATGCTAAAGGAGAATATATGATGAATTTTAATCCGCTTTTTGACTACGAATTATATGATGAGGATAAGTTGACTCTTGATATGGCGTATCGAAAAACACAATATCCATTGTTAAAAAAGAGTAGATCTTTGGATGATTTTGAATTAACGGCTCCAGTCAATTCATATTACCCGAGTAAATTTGGTATACACAATACAAATGGAAATGTCGCAGAAGTTGTTTCAAATTCCGACTATGTTTTAGGTGGCTCCTTTGCGAGTATGAATGGAAATTGTTCAAATGAAATATTCTATAATTGGAGTTTTTTTGATAATTGGACAGAAGTTTTACCCGAGAAAATAACGTTACCCTCTCCCCAAGTTGGTTTCCGTTTTGTGATGGAGGGCTTTTATGATAATGAAGAACATAAAAAATAGATGGGTTTCTTTACTTAAGTTCTCTGTTTATTCTAAATTATTCTTTGTAGGCTTTATACAAAGATCAATTATTGAAGCAATTGTATTTCATTGAATTCCTTAATTTCTATTTTTTTACTTTTTGAAACAATCCGATTTAACACAGCTTTCGCAATTGTGTTTGCGGAAATACTATGATACTTTTTTAGCGAGCCAATTAGAAAAAAGTCAAAAATAGGAGCGAGTTTTTGGGCAATAAGTTCACCGAATCTGAATTCGTTTCGTTTGCCGATTAGGAGAGAAGGTCTATAGATAATAGTTTGAGAAAAATCTATCTTGATTAAGGCTTGCTCCGTTTCACCTTTCAATTTATTATAAAATATCTTCGATTTCGGATCTGCGCCAATGGCACTTATCAAATGAACTTGCTGAACATCATTTTCCTTTGCTATTTTGGCAATTTCTACAGTAAGTCCAAAGTCGATATTTTTGTATTCTTGGAGATTAGGTGTTTTTTTTCGCGTAGTGCCTAAACAACATATTAAAGCATCACCCATTACATTACTGTTTATCTCGCTTAGATTTTTAAAATCGGTAATGACCTCAGTCAATTTATTGTGCTTGAGATTGATTGATTTTCGCACAAGAATGATTATTTGCTCAATTTGTGAGTTTTCAAGAGCTTGATTTAAGACTGCATGTCCTATCAGTCCTGAAGCACCAAGGATTATGATGGATTTAGACATGTTACAAATTTAAATTGTTGTTAATTAAAAAGAAAAAGCCACTCAAATGAGTAGCTCTTTCTGATAATTATTACTTGTACTTAATGTCCTAGGACATGTCCTTTACAACATTCTTTTTTCTTCGTGCACTCATTTCCTGTTCCACCAATCCACTTTCCATCTTTACCATAATGAGCCATACAAATTGCTTTTTCCTCTGCCGAGCAACCTTTTTCGTCACACATTTTGGCGCATTCCTCTTTTGTCATTGTAGCACATTTTGACATGTCACATTTCATTGCTTTCTCACCATTGCATTTCGACATATCACAATTTTCTTTTTGTGCGCAAGTTGAAGGGTTGCATGAAGCTGGATCGCAGTTATTGGAATTCATCTCACATTTTTGTTGTCCATGACATGAACTATTTCCTTTTTCATCACCATGACCACTTCCTAAGATTGGTGCGATAACCAAACCTACCAAACATGTCAATTTGATCAAAATATTCATAGAAGGACCAGAAGTATCTTTGAAAGGATCTCCCACAGTATCACCTGTAACAGCCGCTTTGTGCGCGTCAGAACCTTTGTAGGTCATTTCACCATTAATCATAACACCCGCCTCA
>JBILIY010000033.1:0-8252 GCA_044368815.1 Crocinitomicaceae bacterium | reverse complement strand
TCTTCTGCTGCTAAATAACCATTGATCTTTCCATTTAAAACAAGATGAGAAAGTCTATTTAGGTTATCATTATATTTTGGGTGTTGTCTAATTTTTTCCAACCATAATTCTCCCAAATAAGAGTTCATAATTTGGATTTCCTGTTGACTTCTGTTTTTAGCAATCCAACCATTTGAAGCATATCTCGTGAAGAAGCTTGAGATTGTTGACCAAACTTCATCCAACCCCTTTTGCTCAACGCTACTCGAAATGAGCGCCGGGACAATCCAATTGTTTTCTTTTGGTGGGAATAAATGCATAGCTGATGCATACTGGGCTCGAGCCTGTTTTGCTTTCAAGATATTTTCGCCGTCTGCTTTCGTGATTACCAAGGCATCTGCCATTTCCATGATACCACGTTTTATTCCTTGGAGATCATCTCCCGCCCCGGCTAGCATGAGTAAAAGGAAAAAATCAACGATGGAATGCACAACAGTTTCTGACTGGCCAACACCGACTGTTTCAATCAGAATAACGTCGTAACCTGCAGCCTCACATAGTAAAATGGATTCACGGGTATGCTTTGCCACTCCACCCAAATTTAGTCCGCTTGGTGTCGGCCTGATGAAAACGTTATCTTGAACTGAAAGCCATTCCATTCGCGTTTTATCTCCCAAAATACTTCCTCCTGAAATGGAGGACGAAGGGTCAATAGCGAGCACTGCGAGTTTTAGACCTTTTTCCAGAATTATACGACCAAATTCCTCAATAAATGTACTTTTCCCTACACCTGGAACACCAGTAATACCTATTCTCCAAGAATTTTGAGGCTGTTCCAAACACTTTAAAAGTAGTTCTCGAGCTTCTTTTTTATTTTCCGCAAGATTGCTTTCAATTAGAGTAATGGCTGAACTTAACGCTTGTCGATTTCCAATTTTTAAAAGCGGAAATAATTCGTTTGCCGTTTGATGTAAACGTCTGTCTTTTCGTTTGCGCAACCAGTCATCAACTTGTTCTTTCTTAGGCATTAAAATTGGTTCAAAGCATCGATTGCTTGTTTAATATTTTGGCGAATTTCAACAATAGTAGCATCCATCATGTAACACGGAGCTGATATCACTTTATTTTCAGTATCAATTAAAATTTCATTCAACTCTCGTTCAGATGTTGATGTACCTGTTGCATGTATACCTTCCATAAAACCGGAAATGGAGTAGGGGGAAGCAGATTTTGTAGAACCAATCGTTAGATTTAATTCGATGTTGGATCCTTCCATCGCTTTTGCCAAAACAACTGGACTTACACAAAGTGCAACAATTGGTTTGCCGACATTAATCATATTGACAATCAATAATTTGACATCAGTTCTGATAGTTCCATCTGGACCATCGAAAGCCCAAGAAGTAAAGTTTTTCGCGTTTCCAAATCCACCAGGAATGACTAAAGCATCAATATCAGCAGGAGAAATTTTTGAGATTTCGGTAACAGCTCCTCGCGCGATTCGTGCAGATTCTATTAGCATGTTGCGAGATTCCTTCATTTCTTCACCCGTAATATGGTTAATTACGTGATGTTGGTTGTCGTCAATGGAAATGCATATGGATTCATGACCAGTCTCCGCAATTGCTAAGAGAGTTAAAACGGATTCTTGAATTTCAGCCCCATCATAAACGCCGCATCCAGAAAGTAAAACTCCAATTTTCATTCTTAAATTTTTTAAATCAGAAAACTATATAATTAGTTGTTTTTTGCTTTGATTAAATTTAGATAAATTTCTTCATATTTCGGAAGAATTGAATCCAAACTAAAAGCTTTCGATCGTTCTTTCGCATTAAGTTTAAATCTCTTTAAATTTTCTTCTTGCAATAGAAGTAACATATTTTTTGCCATATCATCAACATCGCCTACGTCTGAAAGGTATCCAGAATAACCATGTATGTTTACTTCGGGAATTCCACCTGTATTTGAAGAAATAACAGGAACACCAACGGCCATCGCTTCTAACGCAGCCAAACCAAAGCTTTCAGTTTCGGAGGGAAGTAAAAAAACATCAGCAATTTCTAATACATGTGATGTATCTCGAACTTTTCCTAAAAAGATCACGCGATCGCAAAGATTTAATTCTCTGCAAAGTCGTTCACAATTATAGCGCTCAGGGCCGTCGCCAACAAGGATTAATTTTGCTGGATTTTCAGCGTTCACTTTTGCAAAAACGCGAAGTACATCTTCAACTCGTTTTACTTTCCTAAAATTTGATACATGACAAATTATACGTTCTCCATCACACGCGTATTTACGACGCATATGTTCAGAAAAATCTCTGTTTTCTTCAGCCGGAACTACAAAATTCGGAATAACATGGATTTCTCGTGATATTCTAAAATGCTCGTAAGTCGAATTTTTCAAACTTTCCGAAACTGCCGTCACCGCGTCGGATTGGTTGATGCAGAATGTAATAACCGGTTCAAATGAAGGGTCTCGTCCAACCAACGTTATATCCGTTCCATGAAGTGTAGTAACATAAGGAATATCAATCCCTTGATCTTTTAGGATTTGCTTAGCCATAAATGCAGCAGAGGCATGCGGAATAGCATAATGCACGTGCAAAACATCCAATTTCTCGTATTTTACAACATCAACCATTTTACTCGCCAACTGGGTTTCGTAGGGTTGAAATTCAAAAAGTGGATAATCGGTAATGGAAACTTCGTGGTAGAAAATATTCTCGCGAAACGAACCAAGTCGCACTGGTTGCGAATAGGTAATAAAGTGAACCTCGTGACCTTTTGCCGCAAGGGCCTTACCCAACTCTGTACCAACCACACCACTCCCGCCGAAGGTTGGATAAAGAACCATTCCTATCTTCATATTTTTAATTTAGTTTACTTTTTCTCCCAATGGGATGAAAAACGTGACGCGGTAAATAATTGGTAGAATCCTTACAGTTTGACCAACTTCATTTTTGATTTTAAAATTGTAACTGCTTCTAAATGGACTATTCTCTGCATTTATCACGTCGTAAAAAATGCCTGCATTCAGTTTTATTCGTTCATGAAGTTTTAAATGAACTCCTCCTCCAATTAAAGCAATTGGAGCCCATTTTTTGGGATTTTGTTGAAATGATACAAAATTGAAGGGACTTCTTAAAAGTTGAATTTCCGCTCCTAAAAAAAGTTTGTCTTGGAGTCGATAATGAGCAAAAGCTCCACCACCGTATATATTAAAACTTTGATTAATCCCGAAATTATTAGTCCAAGTACGTTGCAATCGAAAAGATGGGCCAACAGCCAAGTTTTTATCGATTAAATACGCATATTTTATCTCTCCACCAAATGCGCCACCAAGATTTGAAAAACCGGCGTATACTTCAGCACCAATTTCTGACTTATAATAGCCTTTTTGCTGGCTGTAGCTGGAAAAATATATTCCGACTGTAAAGAAAAGTAATCCAAGTGTCTTCATTATACAAAGATAAATTCTTTTGAGTAAAGCCGATTGTTCTTGTTATCTTTGTCAAAAGTTTTTTAATGCAATTATTAGATGGAAAAGCTACTGCTCTTGAGATCAGACAGGAGTTAGCCGCGGCTGTTAAACAAAGAAAAATTGAAGGAAAGAAAATTCCTCATTTAGCGGCTATATTAGTTGGAAATGATGGTGGATCTGTAACTTATGTAAATGCTAAGGTAAAAGCATGCGAGGAAATTGGATTTGAGAGCACGCTTATAAGATATGATGATTCAGTTCCGGAAGAAATTTTACTTGGAAAAGTTCTTTCGCTAAATGAAGATAAAAGTATTGATGGATTTATTGTTCAATTGCCTCTGCCACCTCATATCGATGAATTGAAAATTACGCAAGCCATTGATCCGAAAAAGGATGTAGATGGTTTTCATCCGACAAACTTGGGAAATATGATTTTAAACATTCCTGGTTTTGTTTCTGCTACCCCAGCTGGAATTGTCGAGTTGATAGCCCGAAACGCTATTGATACAGAAGGAAAAAATTGTGTTATTATCGGAAGAAGTAATATTGTTGGAACTCCATTGTCAATTCTGCTCGGAAGAAACGCGAATCCCGGAAATTGCACTGTTACACTCGCGCATTCAAAAACAGAAAATTTAGCAGAAATTTGTTCCAAAGCTGATATTCTCATCGCAGCAATTGGACAACCAGGTTTTGTAACTGCCGATATGGTGAAAGAAGGTGCTGTCGTGATTGATGTTGGAACAACTCGCGTCGACGATGCCTCAAAACCTAAGGGTTGGAAATTGGTTGGAGATGTCAAATTTGATGAGGTTGCTTCTAAGACTAGTTTCATTTCTCCAGTTCCTGGTGGAGTAGGGCCAATGACCATCGCGTCACTTATGATGAATACGTTAAAAGCAATGGAGCTTAAAGGAAAATAAGTGGAAGAATTTAAAATTGAAGGAGACTACATTGAATTGATGGCTTTACTCAAAGCCCTCGGAATTGCCGAAACCGGTGGACATGCTAAACACATTGTTGATGCTGGAGAAGTATTCCGTAATGGGCAGGTTGAAACCCGCCGAAGAGCGAAATTAATTGCCGGCGATGTTATTCAATTAGAACAATTAAAGATTAATTTGAAATAAATCAATTTCACTTCAAATAACTAAAATCCTGCCCCGCTTTTATCGTTTTCAATGTTTCGAAAATTAATCGAATGCAATTTTCAACATCTTCTTTTTGAACCATTTCAACTGTTGTGTGCATATAACGCAATGGTAAAGAAATCAAGGCGCTTGTCACACCTTCATTTGAGTAGGCGAATGCATCCGTGTCGGTTCCTGTAGATCGAGAAACTGCTGCGCGTTGAAACGGAATTTTATTCTTTTCTGCAGTTTTAATGATTTGCTTTAAGAAATTATTCTGAACGGCTGGACCATAGGTCAATACTGGGCCTTTTCCAGATTGTTGATCACCATTTTCAATTTTATCTACCATTGGCGTTGCAGTATCATGACATACATCAGTAATTAATGCTACATCTGGTTTGATACGATGGGCAATCATTTCTGCACCGCGAAGACCAATTTCTTCCTGAACGGCATTTACAATATAGAGTGAAAAAGGTAGTTTAGTTTTTGATTCTTTCAATAGGCGGGCAACTTCAGCAATCATAAAACCACCAACTCGATTATCCAAAGCACGTCCTACATATTTATTTTTATTAAGGATCATGAATTCGTCTTCGAAAGTTGCCACACAGCCCACATGGATTCCTAGTGCTTCAACTTCTTCTTTTGATGAACACCCACAATCAAGGAATATATTTTTCATACTTGGGGCATCTTCCTTGGCGTGACGCATGTGAATTGCTGGCCAACCGAAGACTGCTTTTACGATTCCTTTATCAGTATGAATATTCACTCTTTTAGAAGGAGCAATCATGTGATCGGAGCCACCATTTCGACGCAAATAAATAAACCCGTCTTTGGTTATGTAGTGCACAAACCAAGAAATCTCATCCGCATGCGCTTCAATGACAACTTTATAGTCCATCCCGGGATTAATGATTCCTGCAACGGATCCGTAATTATCAGAAAAATAATCGTCAATATATGGTTTCACATATTCCAACCATAATTTTTGTCCCTCAGACTCGAACCCTGTTGGACTAGGATTGTTTAAATAGTTCTCTAAAAACTTTTCTGATTTTGGGGTAATTACTTTTTTCATTCTTTATTTCATTAGTGTTACGTTTCCTTTTGTTATTGATTTTAAGCCTCCAATACATGTTACATCCAAGTAAAAGTCGTAAACGTCAGGATCCAGTTTTCTACCTCTAAATGTTCCATCCCATCCGATTGTTGGATCGGTAGACTCAAATACTAGTTCTCCCCATCGGTCGAAAATTCGGAAGATCATTTTTTCGATCCAAATTCCACGAACGTACAAAACATCATTTTCATTATCTCCATTCGGAGAAAATGCATTTGGAATAAAAACATAAGGATCTTCACAAATGATTTCATAAACTCTTATTTCAGTTGTGTCCGAACGTGTGCAAGGTCCTTCTGAAATAGTTAGTGTGTAAATCGTCGTTTCGTTTACAAAAGCATCTGTTTGTTGAAATGTTGGATTACTCAAGCCATTTGAAGGAGACCATGAATAAGAATCCATTCCGTTGGGCGAACCGAACAAAGTTACTGTTGTTCCAGGAATGACGACATAATCAGAAGCGCTTGCAACCACCAATGTAGGATCGAGCGTTGAAACGTTTATCAAAATGGAATCTGATGTATTACAACCGCCTCCGGTTGCGCTAACGTAAATCATTTGACTAGATGTTGGATTTACCTGTATTTCATCCCCCTGATTAGAGACTATGATTGAAGTCGGAGACCAAGAATAGGTTAAATTAGATGTAGGTGTCAGATTAATTACAGAGACAGTTGCCAATTCACCTGAACAAATTGAATCCACTGCAATTAAATCAATATCAATTGAGATAAATTGTACAAGGAAGCTATCGATATTAGAGCAGAAGCCATTAGACGCTGAGAAATAATAATAACCTGCGTTAGGCGCTATTAAATCAAGTTGAGGGTTTGTTAAGTCGGAGTTTAACGTATCTGAAAATAAATTTGATGATGACCATACAAATAAATTTGAGTTACCTGTGCTAGTTGGATTTATTGTAATCGGAACAACTGAACATAGAGAAATTGTATCCTGCATCGAAATTTGAACTTCCGGAAGAACTTCAATTGTGAAAACTGCTGTATCGGCAGCCGGACAAGTTGGGTCATAAATTGCAAGTGAAACTTGATATTGGCCAGGAGTTACATACGTAACCGTTGGTTCAAAATTAACTGAATCTAATTGGCCATTTCCTAAATCCCAAACAAATGATTCGGTTTGAACTGAAGTATTATCGAACGTAACAGTCAAAGGACCACAACCTATCGGTTGATTGGGCGTAAAACTTGCCTGTGATGGGCTATTGAAGGTTATAATAGAGCTTGCTGTATCAGCGCATAATCCATTTGTTGCTTGAATGTAATACGTTCCCGATGTATTAACTTCAATATCGTAATCCGTTGGTCCACTATTCAGTTGTGTGCTAAAATCTGGTTGATCGGACCAGATGACACTTGACGGTTGACCTGTGATAGTGGCTGTCAAGGTGTAAGGATCATTGTTGCAAATAAAAATTGGAGTTAGTGTGGTAACGTTAATTGGTTCAACGATATTTACAGAAACAGAGGAGTTTACAAAGTTCGGACATTCATTAAGAGCAGTAACTGTAACTTGGTAATTTCCTGGGTTTATGAAATTGAAGTTTTGTGAAGTCACGCTCGACGCAGTTGTTACCGAACCTTGTCCTCCGAAGTTCCATATCAAGGAATCCGAATTTGCAGTTGTCGCCTGAAATGAACTTGTAAATGGAGCGCAACCTGCATTCCCAGAAACAGAAAGTGAAATTGTTGGTGGCGGTTGAAAGGTAACCACTACAGTATCTATTTTAGAACAGTGTGGATTTCCGGCTTGGATATAATAGGTCCCAGGGTTTGAAATTGAAATAGTTGAATCTGTTGGAGCGTTCAAAGCAGGGGTGAAAGTTGGTGAGGTTGACCAAATAAAATAATTCGCACTTCCATCTGTATCTGCGGTTAAGGTTATAGGGTTAGTTGAACAAAGATTTATAGTTGAGTCAGTATTCAAAATAATTGAAGGATAAACGGTAATATTAATTTCAGCTGTATCCGTTAATAAGCAAACACTATCCGTAACATATAAATATATCGTATAATTTCCTGCTGTCGTATAAGTTATTGATGGTTCAAATGTTGTTGAATCAAGATTTCCATTTCCAAAATCCCACAAATACGTATCATCATCAGTGGAGAAGTTTTGAAATTGAACCGTAAAATCAGCGCATCCTGCCGTTTGATCGGGGATGAAATCCGCAACTGGAATCAACCCAGTACTGAATTTATAAATAATGTTGTTACAGTTTGAACTATTATTTTGAGAAGACCACGCTCCGGGTGAAGTAGGGAAATCTGAAAACCCACCACATCCACCACAAACAGATTGATAGACAATTCCATTTTTATCAAAGCGAGAAGTCCCACCGTCAACATGCTCATCTGCTTGATTACCTCCTATATATGTCGCATACAACAGTGAATTGAAATTCCCTTTTAAAACAAAAAGATAGAAGTCAAATCCGTCTGGCGGTGTAGCTTGAAAAGCATCTGATGTAACTGGCATTCCTGAAAGTGGTGTTGATTGTAGAATGTTCG
>JBILIY010000032.1:0-8348 GCA_044368815.1 Crocinitomicaceae bacterium | reverse complement strand
CCGTAAAATTCACTACTTGGATTTTCTACAATGTAATTTTGACTCAGTTTATTCTTTAGTGAATCAGTAATTCGTAATCGCACATCAGCAGGATATCCAGAACTAGACTTATTTACCACAGAATCCAAAAATTGCTTGTTTGTCAAATTGGGTTCATCAATTAATTTGAAGTGATCCATGATGGATATATTGGTCATGAAAAAGCCATCTCCTTCGGCATAATAAGCATTTTTCCCATACTCAGTTAAGTTTCCTTTTTTTGGATTAACAGGTGAAAAAAACACCAAAATAAGTGGAATGGCAACAAACCCAAGCATTTGCCACAAACCTGATTTACTTCTATTCTTCAAAGCCCCAAACAGCATAAAAAGCCCAGTGAACAAATAGACGTGAATCAAGGTTGGAACCAATGACGTAAGTGCAAATATCGCGGTGTTGTCAGATTGAGCTTGTGCATTTTCAGGACTCAACCATCCAGAAATAAAAACATATAAAAAAAGAATTGCTAAAATCTTAACAACAAGATTTTTGACCAAAGCAAAGAGAATGGAACTAAATAAAGCAAAAACTAAAAGTTTATCAAAAAGGTTCAATTCAACGAAGTAATCATAAATATCGATGCTTACACCAAAATCCTTTGAAAAAGCAGCCAAGGACAGAAGAACACCAACTACAAGAAGTATGAGAAAATCATATTTCCCCTTCGAGAAATAATTCCGGTCATGCAACCAACTTATTTCGGTTAAATAGTGTAATGGACCCAAATATGCATAGGCTAAGAGGAAAGTCTCGAACGGATAGAAATAGGCGCATACCGCTGTAATAAACATCAATCCGATATTTGAAAAATTGATTTTGTCTTCGCTCGATAACTGCATAAGATTCATTATTAAATTGGTTTTAAACTAACTCTGATTAATTTCCTAGACAAATATAATTATCCTCAGCGAAAATTGTTTTTTAATCTTCATTTTACCTATTCTTCTGAACTATAAAATAGAATAACTTCCTCCTTTGAAGGATGACTTAAATAATTCAAAGACAGCTATGCTAATTAACTTCCTCCTTTGAAGGAGGATTGAGGAGGATGACCCCAAATTAATAAATCGAATGACTTGCTTTTAAATCTCAAATTCATTAAATTCAACTAATGTATTCAAATAACCATTACGAACAAAAACGGTTTCAAAAGCTGAAAAATATATTTGGAAAGCTTTTCTGTCGCGAAAGCAAACTGGTGAACGATTTTTACGGCAAAAGTCTATTGATAATTTTATTGTAGATTTTTTCGCGCCTGATTTGAAATTGATTATCGAAATAGATGGCAGCTCACTTTTAAATAAAGGAAAATATGATTATTTCAGGCAATCGAAACTTGAAAATTTGGGATATATCATTTTGAGATTCTCAGTAGGAGATGTAATCCAACATATTGCTTCAGTGAAAGGAAGAATCGAATATGCGATTGTTTGTTTGAAAGTGTCACCTCCCTTAGCCCCTCCTTCCAGCCGACTTACAGGCAAGAAGGGAAGTAAATTCACTTAAAAAAAATGAAAATAATTACAATTGTTTTTTTTAAATGGAAAAGCGCAAAGGGTCACCCTTCTTAATCTTCCCTCAAGATTTTAATTCGATTAAATAAATTTATTGAAATGGGATTAAGAACGAATTTGGCAAAATTGAAGTTCACCCTTCTTAATCTTCCCTCAAGGGAAGAGACTAGATTTTAATTCGATTAAATAAATTTATTGAAATGGGATTAAGAACAAAATGAATACGAATTTGAAGTTCACCTCCCTTAGTCCCTCCTTCCACCTGCCGGCGGACAGGCAAGGAGGGAAGTAGATAATATTTAAAATAACTTCATTTGATCTTCGTCCTCCTCTTTTTTAGTCAAATCCCATTCCATTGTTGGTGAATCAGCATCTTCGGGATCAATTATTTCATTTTCCTCAGATTCGATATCTACAACATCGTCTTTAGGCCAAGGCTCTTTTCCTTCGTCTATTGCGTGTGTTAGTAATATTTCTTTCACCTTAAGCTTAGTCATTTGATTGCCCTGCGCTTTCATGCCCTTCACGTCAATCATATCTGCCAGGTTGACTACATTATCAGGTAAATTCTTAGTCTCTTTTAATAGTTTGTTATAAACGATTTTAGCTTCAGGACGATATGCTGTTGAAACCAAATCCATGTAAGATCCAGCTCCTTCGCTAATGAAACTTACGCGTTTGTCCGAAGTGACTTCACACAAGAATCGTTTCACAAAATGCATGTCTTTCTCAGCGTCAAAATAAACCGTCGTAATTGGGCGATCCTGAATCCATTTTTCAATGTGAAGCATATCCTCATCAAAATGATTCGCTAAATCGAATGAACTCAAACGATATTCCCCATTTTTATATAAGGTCATTATGCGATCATCTCCTTTAAAAGATCCAAGAAATTTTCCTCGACCTTCATCATTCAAGCGACCGACAATGTTGTCGTACCAAATTTTTCGTGCCGCCAAGGTTGAACCTCCGACTTCTTTCTGCACAATTTTCTGAATGATTTCCTTCGTAACGCGATTACCTGCTGAATTTCTTCCTTTAATCAACAATTCACCTAAATCGACGTCAAATCTTAAACGTTTCAAGTGAGGACGTGGTCTTAAAAGCACTGTTATAACTTCTCTTTCCCCGTTCGGATGAACAGAAAAATAAAGCATTTTCGATCCTTTGGTTCCTCGGGTTAAATCGTATTCAGAATCGCGCGTTATCGAGTTCACGTAAAATCGTTTCATCATCGTAGAACCGCCAATTCCATCTTGGTAGAATAAATGGTAAATCGTTCGTGTATCTCCTTTTTTCCAAACACTTGCGAAAATCAAGTCTTTGCCAACGAATTTCTTATCGGAAACCTTGGTTACCATCATTTTTCCAGATGCGAAGAAACATATTATGTCGTCAATCTCAGAACAATCGCTAACCGGCTCATTTTTCTTTAAGCCATAACCTATGAATCCTTCTTCGTAATCAACATATAATTTTCTGTTGGCAATTATTACTTTGGTTGCATTGATCGTATCGAAAACTTTGATTTCCGTTTTACGTTCTTTTCCAGCGCCAAAACGTTTTTTCAGGTCTTTGAAATATTCAATCGCAAATTCGATTAAGTTCGCCAAATGTTCTTTGACAACTTTCATCTCCTCCTCAATTTTCAGTAACGCATCATCCGCCTTGCTAGAGTCAAATCGCGTGATTCGAATCATTGGAATTTGCGTCAACTTATGTAAATCTTCATCAACAATTTCGCGAATCAATTGCTTTTTGAATGGCTCAAAACGCTTGTACAAGTATTCATAAAGTGCTTCTCGATCGCCATAATGTTTGAAATCGATATACATCTCATTGTTAATGAATAACTTCTCCAAGGTTGAAAAATGCCATTGACGCTCCAGTTCATCCAAACGGATTTCCAATTCTAATTTCAACAAGCGAACCGTATTATCCGTATTGATTTTTAGGATTTCAGAAACTCCAAGGAAACGTGGTTTTTCTCCATCAATAATTGATGAATTTGGGGAAATTGAAACCTCACAATCTGTGAAAGCATAAAGCGCATCAATTGTTTTATCCGGAGAAACTCCTGGGAACAAGTGCACAATAATTTCAGCTTCCATCGAAGTGTTATCTTCGATCTTTTTAATTTTTATTTTTCCCTTATCATTCGCTTTAATAACGGATTCAATCAAGGAGCTTGTCGTTGTTCCAAATGGAATCTCGTGAATGATGAGCGTTTTATTGTCAACTTTTTTGATTTTGGCACGAACCCGAACTCTTCCGCCACGCATTCCATCGTTATAACCAGTAAAATCGGCCATTCCGCCATTCGGAAAATCAGGTAGAATCTCTACTTTTTTTCCTCGTAAATGGTTAATAGATTGTTCAATTAATTCTATGAAATTATGTGGCAAAAACTTACATGCCAATCCAACTGCAATACCTTCAGCACCTTGCGCCAAAAGCATTGGGAATTTCATTGGCAGCTGTTCAGGCTCTTTGTTTCGACCATCGTAACTTGAAAGCCAATTCGTTGTTTTGGCATTAAATGCAACATGTAAAGCAAACTTTGAAAGTCGCGCCTCAATGTAACGTGCAGCTGCAGCACCATCACCCGTAAGCGTATTCCCCCAGTTTCCTTGGCAATCAATGAGTAAATCTTTTTGTCCCAACTGAACAAGAGCATCACCAATCGAAGCATCTCCGTGCGGGTGATATTTCATGGTGTTTCCGATGATGTTTGCGACTTTGTTGTAGCGACCATCTTCCATTTCTTTCATGGAATGTAAGATTCTACGTTGCACAGGCTTCAGTCCATCTTGTAAGGACGGAACAGCACGCTCAAGAATTACGTAACTGGCGTAATCCAGAAACCAATTTTCATACAAACCACCAACGGGAATAATGTTTTCATCCACTTGTTTATTCTCAAATGGATTATGCTCTTCGCCGTTTTGGTCGTTTATTTCCTCTGTTTCGTCCTCTGCCATATCTTATGAAGCAATATCTAATTCGCCGGCATCATTTACTTCGCTAGTCGTTTCCTCGGCTAAATCTTTTTCCACACGTAAATTATCAATAATGAAGTCTTGTCGTTCTGGTGTGTTTTTACCCATAAAGTAGGATAAAATGGAATCAATGGACGCATCTTTGGTTAGAAGAACGGGCTCCAACCGAATATCTTCACCTATAAAATGAATAAACTCATCCGGTGAGATCTCCCCTAGCCCTTTGAATCGAGTAATTTCAGCTGCTTTTCCAATCTCAGCAATCGCTTTTCTTCGTTCTTCTTCGGAATAACAATACATGGTTTTCTTCTTATTTCGAACACGGAACAACGGTGTTTGCAATACATAAACGTGGTTACGCTTCACCAAATCCGGAAAGAATTGAAGAAAAAATGTAAGCAACAACATCCGAATGTGCATTCCGTCCACGTCAGCATCGGTAGCGATTACAATTTTGTTGTAACGCAAGTTATCCATTTCCTCTTCGATATCTAGCGCCGCCTGAATCAAGTTAAATTCCTCGTTTTCGTAAACGACTTTTTTGGTTAAACCATAACAATTCAATGGTTTACCACGCAATGAGAATACTGCTTGCGTATTTACGTCTCTTGACTTTGTAATTGAACCACTCGCTGAGTCCCCTTCCGTGATAAACAAAGTAGTCGCCTCGCGTTTATCATCTTTCAAATCAGTCAAATGCACGCGGCAATCACGTAGTTTCTTATTGTGCAAATTTGCTTTCTTTGAACGTTCACGTGCAATTTTTCTAATTCCTGCTAGTTCTTTGCGTTCGCGCTCCGATTGCTTAATTTTCTTTTCAATCGTTTCCGCAACATCGGGATGGCGATGCAAGTAATTATCGAGTTTATCTTTTAAGAAATCGTTAATAAAGGCACGCATAGACTTTCCTCCCGGCTCAATTTCCTGAGAACCAAGTTTGGTCTTCGTTTGAGATTCAAAAACAGGCTCAATGACTTTCACTGCAATGGCAGCTACAATCGACTGACGGATATCTGATGCCTCGTAATTCTTATTGTAAAAATCACGAATAACTTTTGCAACAGATTCACGAAAAGCACTTTGATGTGTTCCACCTTGTGTGGTATGTTGACCATTTACAAACGAATAATAATCCTCTCCGTATGTTCTTCCGTGCGTAAAAGCAACTTCAATGTCCTCGTCTTCCAAATGAATGATTGGATAAAGCGGATCGCCATCCATGTTGTTTTCAAGCAAATCCTTAAGTCCATCCTTCGAATTGTATCGTTCTCCGTTATAATGCAGCGTTAAACCTCTATTCAGATAACAATAATTCCACATCATTTTATCCAAATAGGCTGTTTTGAAAGCATATTTCTTAAAAATCGTCTCGTCCGGATTAAATTCAACATATGTTCCATTTCCTTCCGCTGTCTTTTCCAATGGAAATTCCTGAACAAGCTCCCCTCTATTGAATTCAGCTTTTTTCAATTCACCTTCACGAACGGAATAAACCATAAAATGAGAAGAAAGCGCATTGACCGCCTTCGTTCCAACTCCATTCAAACCGACAGATTTCTTAAATGCTTTTGAATCGTATTTTCCTCCGGTATTCATTTTGGAGACAACCTCAACTACCTTTCCCAATGGAATTCCTCGACCATAATCACGAACAGAAACTTTACCGTCTTTCACTTTAATTTCAACCTTTCTCCCATTCCCCATCACAAATTCATCGATACAGTTATCCATGACTTCCTTCACCAGAATGTAAATTCCGTCATCAGCTGCTGAACCGTCGCCAAGTTTACCAATATACATTCCCGGTCGAAGTCGGATGTGTTCCTTCCAATCGAGCGAGCGTATGTTATCTTCCGTATATTGATTTTCCGCCATTGAATTTTATATGAGCAACAACAAATTTAACTGAAACTAGCTCCAAAAACGCGATAAATTAAACCGAGTTATGAACTAAAATTAGTTGAAAAACCCATATTTTTCGAGCTTCGTCAGAAAATTCAAACCAAATCAATAAAACGTTATCTTTGCGGCAAAATAAACTTTATGGCAACTACTTCAGATATCAGAAATGGATTGTGTATTCGTCACAACGATAAATTATTTCAAATCATTGAATTTCAACATGTAAAACCGGGAAAGGGACCAGCTTTTGTCCGAACAAAAATGCGTCAAATTGAATCTGGAAAAGTAATTGATAATACCTTTTCAGCTGGTCACAAAATTGATCCTGTAAGAATTGAAAACCGTGAATATCAGTATTTATATCAAGAAGCTGAATCCTATGTTTTTATGAACAATGAAACGTTTGAGCAAGTTAATATTCCACTAAAAATGGTTGAAAAACCAGCTTTTTTGCAGGAAGGAATGATTGTTAACATTTTATTTAATGCTGAGGATGAGATGCCATTGGTTGTAGATCTTCCGATGTATATCATTTCCGAAGTAACTTATACAGAACCAGGAGTAAAAGGAGATACAGCTACAAACTCAATGAAACCTGCAACCATCGCTACCGGAGCAGAAGTAAAAGTTCCTTTGTTTATCGATAACGGTGAAGTGATTAAAATTGATACACGAACTGGGGTATACGTCGAACGAGTTAAGAGTTAATTGCGAATTTTAGAGTGATGAATTGCGAACGGACTGATTGCGAACGGACTGATTGCGAATTGCGGATGAATATCAAATTAGCAACTCGCAATTATTAATTATTTAGTTAAAAGAAAAATGAAAAACACCGCACTAACACAAAAACACATCGCTTTAGGAGCTAAGATGGTTCCTTTTGCTGGTTACAACATGCCTGTTCAATACGAAGGCGTAAATGCAGAACACGAAACCGTTAGAAATGGTGTTGGTGTGTTTGATGTTTCGCACATGGGTGAGTTTATTTTGAAAGGACCAAATGCGTTAGCGTTGATTCAAAAATTTTCTTCGAATGATGCTTCTGTTCTGTTTGATGGAAAGGCACAATATTCGTGTATGCCAAATGGCAAAGGCGGAATTGTGGATGATTTGATAATCTATCGCGTTACTGAAAATGAATATTTTTTAGTAGTAAATGCTTCAAACATTGAAAAAGATTGGAATTGGATTTCTTCTTTGAATGATTTAGGTGTTGAAATGTACAATGTTTCTGATAATTATTCTCTTCTTGCGATTCAAGGACCAAAAGCTGCAGAGGCTATGCAATCCTTGACAGATGTGAATTTGTCTGAAATGGTTTATTATACCTTTCAGCACGGCAAGTTCGCAGGTGTTGACAATGTGATGATTTCAGCAACTGGTTATACAGGTTCGGGAGGTTTTGAGATTTACGTAAAAAACCAACACGTTGAACACGTTTGGAATGAGGTTTTCAAAGCTGGTGAATCTTTTGGAATCAAACCAATTGGGTTAGCCGCAAGAGATACGCTGCGATTGGAAATGGGCTTTTGTCTATACGGAAATGACATCGATGACACAACCTCGCCACTTGAAGCTGGTTTAGGTTGGATCACAAAATTCACGAAAGACTTTGTTGATTCCGATTTCCTTAAAAAACAGAAAGAAGAAGGAGTTACGAGAAAATTAGTTGCCTTTGAAATGATCGACCGTGGAATTCCTCGTCACGACTATCCAATTCTTGATTCAAACGGAAAAGTAATAGGAAAAGTAACTTCTGGGACGATGTCTCCAAGCATGAAAGTTGGAATTGGTTTGGGATATGTCACCAAAGAATTGTCATCTTTAGATTCAGAAATCTTCATTGAAATTCGTGAGAAAGGCATAAAAGCAAAAGTGGTTAAATTGCCGT
>JBILIY010000056.1:0-6829 GCA_044368815.1 Crocinitomicaceae bacterium | reverse complement strand
TGTGAGGAAAATTCCCCAATTTATGATAAAAAGGCATAATTAATTGAATTATAGTAACTTAAAATTTTTTCAAACCAACAAAAAATCCTATTTCATTCTGGATTTCTCTTTAGAATTTGTTTGATAGATAATTTTAAATCAATCCACAGCATAAGTTTGACAAAGTTAGAAGAATGCATCAACTAAAATAAATGATTTTAATCAGCTTTTATAATTTTCTTCAGAAATTTTATCTTTTTGTTCAACGATTAATGTAGAAAGTTAAATTTGTCACCTAACTTAAAAGTGATGTCAGAAATTATTGTCATTGGTGCCGGAGGTCAAATAGGAACTGAGTTGGTGACCGAACTGCGCAAGAGGTTTGGTTCTCAAAATGTTGTAGCCTCCGATCTCGGAGAAGTTTGTCCTCCACTTTTAGATGGTGGCCCATATAAACAGTTGGATATTTTGAATCGTGAAGCAGTGAGATCATTTATTATCGAGAATGGCATCAAGCAAGTTTACCTTCTAGCAGCGTTGCTTTCTGCCACTGCAGAAAAGAATCCAGAATTTGCATGGCGACTTAATATGGAAGGGCTTTTTACAATTTTAGATCTTGCAAAAGAAGGGCATATTGATAGAATCTTTTGGCCAAGTTCGATTGCTGTTTTTGGACCAACAACACCACCTGACAAAACCCCACAGCATACAACCATGGAACCAACCACTGTTTATGGAATTTCCAAGCAAGCCGGAGAGCGATGGTGCGAATATTATTTTAATAAATTCAATGTTGACGTCAGAAGTATTCGCTATCCAGGACTGATTTCATATAAAAGTAAGCCGGGAGGTGGAACAACCGATTATGCCGTAGATATTTTTTACAAAGCAAAATCGACTAAAAAGTTTACAAGTTTCTTGTCAGAAGATACAACGCTTCCAATGATGTTTATGGATGATGCTATTCGCGCCACAATAGAACTAATGGAAGCTCCCACGGATAAGATTAAAAAACGTTCCGCATATAATTTAGCAGGCGTGAGTTTTTCTCCTGTTGAAATTGCAGACTCAATAAAAAAACGAGTTCCCGACTTTGAAATTACCTATGAACCTGATTTTCGTCAAGCAATTGCAGATAGTTGGCCCAATTCGATTGATGACAGCGCAGCCTATAAAGATTGGGGGTGGCAACATCGCTTTGGTTTAGATGACATCGTTGATATTATGCTGGAAAACGTTCATCCAGATTGAATTCATTTTGTTAATTTAATATAATTACTATTTTACATTAATAGTAATACTATTATATTTGCATACACAACTATTTAAGTTTTGAAAGCAATATTATCTCAAATCAAAATTCAGGTTAATCCAAAACTCTATTTAAAGGATCCACATACTTCTGAATTGGGTGAAAAAATTCTTAAGAAAAGCATCAAACTTATTGATGAATTGGGATTTGAGCATTTTACATTCAAAAAGTTAGCTACTGAAATCAATTCTACCGAGGCGTCTATTTATCGTTATTTCGAAAGTAAGCAGAAGTTGACATTTTATCTTATAAATTGGTATTGGAGTTTCATTGAATATCGACTGGTTTTTGAAACTGCAAATATTCAGGATTCTAGGGAGCGATTATCAAGAGCGGTTCATATTTTAACGTCTCTTCCTGAGTCGGAATCAGAAGTAATTGATCTTTTTGAAGCCCCACTCAAGAAAATTGTCATGAATGAATCGATCAAGGTCATTATGACTAAAGAGGTAGATGTTGAAAACAAAGAAGGGGCATTTTCTGTTTACAAGTCCATTGTTAAACGTGTTTCGGAGATAATATTGGAAGTTAATCCAAAGTATCCTTATCCGAATATGCTTGTTTCCGCTATGATTGAAGGAAGCAATCAACAACGGTTTTTTGAAGTGCACCTGCCTGGTTTGACAAACCAAACACCTGGTTACGATTCGGTTGAGCAGTTTTACAAAGATTTAGTTTTTAAAGTATTAATGAATGAGTAAAGTATCGGTAATAAATCGTTTTTGGGCACTTCTTTCTCCTGATTATAAGGAGATTCGAAATGTGTACATATTTGCTATTTTCAGTGGAATTTTATCGCTTGGTTTGCCGCTCGGAATTCAAATGATTATCAATTTCATTCAACTTGGTCAGGTCAGTACCTCTTGGTTTGTGTTGGTCGGATTGGTTGTGATTGCAGTTGGATTTTCGGGAGTACTAAATATTTATCAATTGCGAATCACAGAGAATTTGCAACAGCGAATTTTTACGCGGTCGGCGTTTGAGTTTTCAGAACGTATTCCAAAGATGAAAATGGAAGTGTTGTTAAAACGCTACACACCAGAAATTACCAATCGCTTTTTTGATACGTTGACCATTCAAAAGGGACTTTCAAAAATTTTAATTGACTCATCAGCGGCCATTCTGCAAATTGTTTTTGGTTTGATTTTGCTTTCATTTTATCACAGCTTTTTTATTTTTCTCGGACTAGTTTTGATTTTGTTATTAATTGTTATCATTCGAGTAACATCCAAAAAAGCATTCAATTCAAGTATGGAGGAATCCACCTACAAATACAAAATAGCAAATTGGTTGGATGAAATCACGCAAGCCAGACTAAGTTTCAAAATGGCAGGATTTAGTCTTTTTAATTTAAATCAAACAAATAAACTCGTCAATAATTATTTATCTGCTCGCGAGAAACATTTTAAAATATTAGTGCAGCAATACGGTTATTTGATTGTATTTAAGGTTGTTATTGCCTTAGCGCTTTTAATCGTCGGTGGTTTATTGGTGTTGAATCAGCAAATGAATATTGGTCAGTTTGTTGCGGCTGAAATCATTATATTACTTATTCTAAATTCAGTGGAAAAATTGATTTTGAGTTTGGAAATATTTTATGATGTATTTACTTCCATTGAAAAAATAGGGCAGGTTACTGATTTGTCATTGGAAAAAGTTTCGGGCGCAGAATTTGAAGATTTGAATAATGGAATAGAATTGAAAATTTCGGATTTGTCCTATTCGTTTACAAATTATCAAACGCCAATTCTTGAGGATGTTTCCTTTGGCATAAAATCGAATGAGCGTGTTTGTTTTGTTTCTGATTCAAGTTTATCGACAAATGTGCTTTTTTGTTTGATTTCTGGAATGTACGATTTTCAAAAAGGAACAATTTCATTCAATGACATTCCAATTTCAAATCTTGATAAAAATTCTTATCGTGATCAAATTGGAACGCTTCTTTCGCAAGATCAGTTTGTAAATGCTTCAATTTATGAAAACATTGCATTCGGGAGAGATGAGGTGGATTTAAAAACTGTTACTCAAATTGCGACGAGTCTTGATTTAGGGCAATTCATTGACCAGATTACAGATAAATACAATGCAGTTATCAATCCTGAAAGAAATATGCTTCCAGGAGACATAGCAACGCGCTTACTTTTTGCTCGTGCAATTGTTTCGAACCCAAGTTTAATGCTTTTGGAAGACCCGACTTCAGGTATGAATGAAATTCAAACGAAGTATATGGCCGAAAAAATCAAGTCTTTATCAAACACGACCATTTTAATGGCAAGTTTTGAAGATGAGGTTCACCGAATCAGTGATCGAATCATTGAGATAAAAGAAGGTAAACTAGTTTTTGCAGGAAATTACAGTGATTATCAAAATAGAAAACAATGCTAAATCTATCTCCACAAAATAGCTATCCAAGCGACAAAAGAGATTTTAGTGCAATAAAGCGTGTTGAAGTAAAAGATTCAACGAAGCGCATGTTGAGAGCTATTTACATTTTGTTTTTTGTCGTATTGATTGTTCAGTTTTTACCTTGGACTCAAAATATTTCGAATAACGGTAAATTAGTAACCCTGCGTCCGGAGCAACGTCCCCAAACTATTAATACCGTTATTTCAGGAAGAATTGAAAAATGGTTCGTAAAGGATGGTGATCCCGTAAAAAAGGGAGATACAATTCTATATATATCTGAAACAAAGCAGGATTATTTTGATCCACTATTGGTAAATAGAACGCAGAAACAACTTAAAAATAAGGAACTTTCTGTGGTTTCTTATGGAGGTAAAATTCAATCGTTGGATTCAAGAATTGACGCTTTGAGTGAAACGGGGCGTTTAAAGTTAAAACAAACGAAAATTAAGTTGCAACAAGCACAGCTGAAGTTAAAAGCAGATAGTATGGAACTTCAGACTGCGCAGTTTAATTGCCGAATCGCGGAGCAGCAATTCGAACGAATCGAAAAATTGTTTGAAAAGGATTTAAAATCACAAACGGAAGTTGAAACGAGAAGACTGAGTTTACAACGTGCGCAAGCCAATTTAATCAACGCACAACAAAAACTATTACAAGCCAAAAATGATATTATTGACTTGAAAGTTGAATACAATTCAGTTGAGGCGAAATACCGTGATGAGGTTTCAAAAGCCGAATCCGATAAGTTTGCTGCGCTTTCAAGTATGTATGATGCGGAAGTTGATGTCACCAAACTTCAAACACAGGTTGCGAATTATTCGATTCGTAATGGTATGTACTACATTCTTGCTCCGCAAGACGGAATTGTGACAAAAGTACTTTCCAGTGGAATTGGTGAGACAATTAAGGAAGGGGATGCCATTGCTACAATCATGCCTGCGATGTATGACATGGCCATTGAAATGTATATTCGTCCGGTTGATTTGCCTTTGGTGCAGAGTGGACAAAAAGTGCGAATTCAATTTGATGGTTGGCCTGCAATCGTTTTCTCAGGATGGCCCAACACAAGTTATGGAACTTTTGGAGGCGAGGTTTTTGCAGTTGATAATTTCGCAAGTGATGATGGCACATTTCGGGTTTTAATTGCTCCCGACAAAAAAGATCGAACTTGGCCAGAGCAATTGCGTGTTGGTGGAGGAACGAAATCGATGATTCTATTAAATGATGTTCCAATTGGATACGAACTTTGGCGAACAGTTAATGGTTTCCCACCTGAATTTTATAAAAAGGAATCCTCAGATATCCCTAAAAAGTCGAAGAAATGATTCGTTTAATCGGTTTATTGCTTCTTATACTTAATGTTGGTTTTTTATCAGCTCAGAAAACCTTTTCAGATGATTTGTTTTATCAATTGGTTGTTAAAAATCATCCGCTTTCCAAACAAGCGAACTTGGAACTGGAATATGGCCGTGTGTCCGTTCTTAAAGCAAAAGGAGGTTTCGATCCTAAAGTTTTTAATAACCTGAATCAGAAATATTACAATTCAAAACAATATTACAGTTTATTGGACGCAGGATTAAAAGTACCGACTTGGTATGGTTTGGAATTGAAAACAGGTTTCGAGAATAACCGAGGAACGTTCATCGACAATCAAGAAAAATCGCCTCAGGGTGGTTTATGGTATGGTGGAGCTTCCCTAACACTCGGCCAAGGGTTGTTTATTGATCAGCGTCGAGCCGAACTTGCCAAATCGAAGATTTTTCAGCAAAGCACTGTTTTTGAACGTCAATTGCAATTAAATGAATTAATCTACGAAGCAGGCTATGCCTATTGGAATTGGTTTTTGGCTCACAATTCAAGAGAAGTGCTATCGGAAGCATTAGATTTAGCACAGGTGCGTTTGCAAGCCGTTAAGCAATCTGCCGAATATGGCGACAGACCTTTTATTGATAGTGTTGAGGCAAAAATTCAAGTGCAGAATCGCGAATCAATGTTGCGAATGTTTGAAGCAGAACAGCAGAGCGCTACAAATAAATTGGCTACTTATTTGTGGGAGGAGAATTTAGTTCCCCTTGAGTTGGATAGTTTGACTAGACCCGTTTCTGTGGATAGCATTTCCATCAAAGCACTTTTGGCGTTATCAGAAACAATTATCGATTCAACCTTGAATAATCATCCTTATTTGCAAATTACCAATTTTAAAATCAAAAGTTTGGAAGTCGATCAGCGATTGAAAAAGGAACAATTGAAACCTACTTTGAACTTGAATTATAATTTTCTGAATGAACCTATAAATTACAATCCATTCAATCAATTTAGTGTAAACAATTATAAGTGGGGAATTAATTTTGAAATACCAGTTTTTCTTCGAAAAGAACGAGCTGATTTTCAACTTTCGAATATCAAATTACAAGATGAAAAGTTGAACTTCGAAAACAATAAGGCTTACTTATTAGCGAAAATTCAAAATGCCAACGTTGATTTAAAGAACTCAATTGTTCAATTGGAAATATATCGAAATACAGTTTCTGATTCTAAACGCCTTTTAGATGCGGAAAAAACAATGTTTGAAGGAGGAGAGAGTTCCTTATTCCTTATTAATGCGCGTGAAACGGCTTACATTCAATCGAAATTGAAATACATTGAAGCGTTGACTAAAAACCAACAAGCTTATCTTTCATTGCAATTCGCGACTGCTCGTTTGTTTAATTAATCTGCTTGAATAACATCAATCATGGAAATTTTCAAAAATCGCCGATTGATTATCGCTACAAAACATAAGAAAGAGGCAGTAATTGCTCCTATTTTAGGTTACAAACTGGGCGTTCGGTGTTTTGTTGACGAGGAATTTGACACAGATAGCTTCGGAACCTTTTCAGGTGAAATTGAACGCGAACAAGATGCTTTGGAGACGATTCGGTTGAAATGTTTGGTCGCTATGGATAAAAACAAGTGTGATTTAGCCGTTGCAAGCGAAGGGTCATTCGGTCCGCATCCGAGTTTATATTTCGCAAATGCAGATGATGAGTTGATAATGCTCATTGATAAAAAGAACAATTTAGAAATCGTAGCGCGCGAAATCAGTTTGGAAACTAATTTCAACGCCAAGTTGATTCGTACTAAAGCGGATTT
>JBILIY010000031.1:0-8460 GCA_044368815.1 Crocinitomicaceae bacterium | reverse complement strand
TCGTGTTGGATTTTATGGTTGTTGCTTCCCGGAATTAAATTGCGAATTAAGAAATGAAAATTATATTTTTTACCTTCTTATCGTTCATTTTTGTGAATTCAGCCTTTGCTCAAGCTTGGGTTGATTCACTTGAAGTTGCTCGAAAAGCTTATAAATCGGGCGACTACGAAAAGGCTGTCCGTTATTATCAGTCAGCGCAAAAGCAAGCTCCAAAAGATGTTGATCTTTCAGACGAAATTGCACAATCCACGTATCGTTCACGTGACTTTAAGAATGCTCAAAAAGCATATGAGCAAAGTGCTGGCGATAAAAAATCACCCGAGGAACGAGCTCGTGTTAATCACAATTTGGGAAATACGAGAATGAAACAAAAAGATTATGACGGAGCAATTTCAGCATACAAAGAATCCTTGCGAAAGAATCCGAATGATCCTGAAACGAAATACAACCTTTCCGAGGCGATTCGACAGAAAAAACAGCAAGAGCAGCAGAAGAAGGAGGATCAGAAGGACAATCAAAATCAAAACAACAACCAAAATAATTCCAACAATTCGAATCAAAAACCTTCGGATCAACGTAATAATGATTCAGATAACAAAAAAATGCCAAACAAAAAAGCAGATAAAATGCTGGATGATTTAACGCGTCAAGAGGCAGAAACAAAGAAGCGATTGGCGAAAAATTCGTCAGATAAAAAAGCGGGTTCTAATTCAGGAAAAGATTGGTGATGAAAAAGTTAGGCTTCTTCTCGTTTTTTATATTTACTGTAATCCAACTGATTGGACAGAAACCGATTGTAAAATTAGAAATTGAACCAAAATCGGTGCAAGTTGGTGACGAAATTGTTGTAACAGTAAAGACCAACATTCAAGGAGAAATCGACATTGACTTTCCAAGTGCATTTGTAAACGGATACGCCGTGATGAATGGAATGGAGCAAGAAATGGACTACAATACTGGTCGTGTCATTTCACTTTATTATTATTCTCAAAATGGCGTTTTGAAGAAGGAGGGATCCTATACGTTTGGTCCTGCTTATGTGAAATCAGGAAGCAAAATTTACAAGTCAAATACGGTTGAGGTCGTTGTTCAAAAAGAAGCGTTTATCAATTCCTCAGGGGAAATTTCATCCAAACAATTGAAGCAGAATGCATTTGGGGTGATTGAAGTTTCCAAAAAGAAAGTGTACGAGGGCGAACCTTTGATTTTGAATGCGAAAGTATATTCACGGTTTTATCCAACTCACATTGAAGATTATCAATCCTACAATGCTAAAGGAATATTAGACAAACACGAACTTTCTGCGAATAATCGATTAGTTGCCAATCAGGAGCGAATCAAGAACATTGAACTTTATGGGATCACTTACGATCGTTCACTCGTATTTCCAAATGGTGCCGGAAAAATGCAAATCGATCCGTTCAAATTAATTCTTAAAAGAGGTTTTGAGGGAATGCCGATTGTATCCACAGGAATTGTTGTTGAGATACTTCCGTTACCAAAAAATCAACCAAAATCGTTCATTGGAATGGTTGGGAAACTTTCTATGAATTGCGAATTGAACAAAAAAGAGATTAAAAAAGGGGATGTTTTCTCAATCAAAATGACCTTGCAAGGAACGGGGAATTTGCATAATATCGAATTCCCAAAAATTCAATTGCCAAAAGGTTTAACCCTTTATGGAGATCCGAAGCAAACTGAAAAATATACGTTTACAACAAACGGTGCTGAAGGAAAAATAGATTTGGAATATACCATTCAAGTAAACAAAGAAGGTTCTTTCAACATTCCACCGATTCAAGTTTCATACTTTGATGTCAAAGCGAAGAAATATGTTACAATTAAGTCCGATGAAATTATTTTGAATGGAGATGAGGTAAAATTGAGTTCAACTAATCCCAAAGGAAAAACAACTGTCATTGCCGAGAAACAAACTAATTTGTCGGAATCGAAAGATAAAGAAAGTGATTCGTTATTTAATTCACCATTTGTTTGGGTTTCACTTTCATCGCTTTTGCTTATTGCGGGGTTTGTTGGAATATCCGCCCGAACAAAAAAGAGTTCAACTATAGCATTTGATAAATCCATTTCGGAAGAAATTACTATGAAATTCAATTGGAACGATGTCGAAAATCAGTTGAAAGATGCCAAAATAGCGCTTCAACAGAATGACTCGAACAAATTAATTTCCGCTTTGGAAAATGCAATTTTAACTGGAATTCGTGTTGCGACCAATGAAAGTTCTCTATCGAAAAATTCAAGTGAATTACTCAATCGTTTGAAGTCGAAAATGCTAGATGATGGTTTACCAAATCAATTGAAAGGAATTTTGGAAAAGTGTCAAAACGCCCGATATGGTTGGGGATTAAGCGTAGATGAGTCGCAAGCATTGTATCCAGAAGTAAATGATTTATTACAACAGTTGAAGAATAAAACCTCATAATCATCTAGTTAGATTCAGTTCCAAAATCCTAATTTGGTTCACTCTTGTTCAAAGATTAATTGAGTTTAAAAGAATTCCAAGTATTTAATTTCTTTAAATTTGACTTGGAAAATCTTCAACAAGAAGTTTTCATTTCAATTTATGATTGCCACTCTTAAAAAGAAATTCGTTTCCCTCAATCCCATTGAATTTGCCGTTCTCATTAATGCCATTGGAATCAATTTTATTAAGTTTATCCCATACGGAATCGTTTTTCTCTTGGCGACTTGGATTTATGAAGGTTTTGTCAAGAAGTCACTGAAATTCAATTTTAAAAGTCTTTTCTCGAATTCCAATTTTTGGTTCCTAAGTATACCGTTTTGGTTAGCTATTTTCGGTTTAATTTATACGACTAATTTATCCAAAGGATTTGAAGATTTGGGGAGAATTATTCCTTTTTTAATTTTCCCTATTCTCTTATTCAGCATAGAAACGGAACGTAAGAAGTCTTTAAATTCATTCGTTCTAGCTAGTTTTATCTTTGGACTATTAATTCGATTTTCCTTTGATTTTTTTGATTCATTTATTGGTTTTACCTACGACTATAACATTCAAATTTTTTTCTATTCTTACTTAGATTCCGACACAAATATTCTTTCGATTGTTTCAATGTTTGCAGCACTTTTCGCGCTTGAATTTTTGAATTCAACTAAGTTAAACTTAAACAAAAAGGTTATTCTTCAAATTCTCATTTTTTTCTTGAGTCTTTGCATTTTACTTCTTCAAAGTCGCATTGTAATTTTCTTTTATCTGGTTTCACTTTGTTTTCTCTTCTTTTATAAGTGGAAGAAACGTGGCAAATGGAGTATTTTCTCAACGATACTTTTTTCGGTATTGTTGATGTTGTTACCTCCATTTCAAGGGCGTTTTGAAGTTGCAGCCGCTGAAAGTCAAAGTTTGATTAAAAAAGATACTCTTCAGTTGGATTCCATTTCGAATGTCGAAAGTTTGCCGTGTATGTCATCTACTCAGTTGCGATATAATTCACTCAAAGCAAGTTGGGAAATAATAAAACGGAATCCAATCATTGGAGTTGGGACAGGAGATTGGCAAGATGAATTGGTCAAAGAATATCAAAAAACAGAGATGCCTTGTAATGCATTTGAAAAAACGGCACCGCACAACCAATACCTACGAACCTCGTTGAAGTATGGTTTTTTAGGACTGGCAATTTATTTATTCTATTTATTCCGATTATTTCGAATTCAACGGAAAGAAAGAGCATTCGGACAACTCTCTTTTTTAATTACTGTCATTTTCTGCGGATTGGGTTATGACTTATTGGATGTTGGTTCTTCAGCACCTTTCATTGCTTTTTTCTCAACTTGGTTATTTTTCAATAGAGTGAAATGAGGTTGCTGATTCTAACTCAATATTATCCTCCAGAAATTGGAGCTCCACAAAATAGATTACATGAGCTAGCGGTGCGATTAAAATCTTTGCACGTCCACGTTGAAGTTTTAACTGCCTTGCCAAATTATCCAAAAATGGAAATTATGGAGGGGTATGAGAAAAAACAAAAACGAGAGGAAGAAATAGATGGAATCACTGTTCATCGATCTTGGATTCACGTTTCAAAATCAAAAAGTATTGTCTCTCGTCTTCTGAATTATTTCAGTTTTGTTTGGTCGTCTTATTGGAAAGGAAGAACGTTCGATTCATTTGATTATCTGATGGTTGAAAGTCCTCCTTTATTTCTTGGCTATTCAGCAATGGCATTGTCTAAGAAATTAAATGCGAAATTGATTTTTAACGTCTCTGATCTTTGGCCGGAAAGTGCCGAAAAATTGGGAATTGTAACGAATAAAAAACTTCTGAAATTAGCATATAATTTAGAAGCGAAATGTTACCAAAAAGCTCATTTAGTAACGGGTCAAACACAAGGAATTGTAGATGATATTTCAACTAGATTTCCTACAAAAGTTGTCTATTGGTTACCAAACGGCGTTGATATTAATTTCTATAACCCCGATTTAATCGATGCCGGCGATTTCAGATCGAAAAATGGTTTTTCAGAAGAAGATATCTTATTTTTTTACGGAGGAATTTTAGGCTATGCACAAGGTTTGGAAGTGATTTTGAAGGCAGCAGATTTCGTTCGAGAGCGACACAATATTCATTTTATAATTCAAGGTTCAGGTCCTGAGAGGGAGAAATTAATGCAATTGAAAGACGAGTTGAAACTGAATAATGTCCATTTCTTAAATCCGGTTTCGAAGAACGAAATGCCTTCGATTTTAAAATCAATCGATGTTGCGCTTGTTCCTTTGAAAAAACTGGACTTATTTCAAGGGGCAATTCCGTCTAAAGTATTCGAGGCTCTTGCAATGAGAAAGCCACTTTTACTCGGTGTTGATGGTGAAGCGCGACAACATTTCATTGAGAAGGGCAGAGCAGGATTGTATTTTGAACCTGAAAATGAAAATGAGCTTGCGAAATGCGTCCTCTTTCTTGCTGAAAATCCTGAAGATCTCAAAAAAATGGGTGATAATGCGAGAACATATGTTTCGGATCATTTTAATAGAAATCGAATTGCTAACTCGTTTCACACAAAACTAAAACAACTTAATTCAAATTTCTGATATGCAAGTTTGTGTTTACTGCGCTTCAAGTGCAAAAATTCACCAAGAGTATTTTAATGCAACCGATTTATTGGCCAAGGAACTTGTCAAAAATGGATTTTCAGTTGTTTTTGGTGGAGGCTCCTCAGGACTAATGGGTCAACTTGCGGATTCAGTTCTGGAAGCTGGCGGTAACATAAAAGGAATAATGCCGCAATTTATGAATGAAGTAGAGTGGGGACATCGAGGAGTTTCTGATTTCGTTTATACACAAACAATGCATGAGCGAAAATCGAAGTTTTTAGAGGGAACGGATGCGTTAATTGCTCTACCCGGTGGCACTGGAACGTTTGAAGAGCTTTTTGAAGCGATAACCCTTAAAAAATTGGGACAGTTCACAAAACCAATCATTATTTTAAATACGAGAAACTACTTTGATCCATTTGTGACTTTAATGAATCAAGCTATTGCTGAAAACTTTATGGCTCAAAATCATCAAGAACTTTGGACGATTGTAAATGAACCGACAGAAGTTGTTCCAGCAATTTTAAATACACCTTTGTGGGATAAAGGCTTGAGTGAAGCGAAGGTTTGATTTAGCAATCACCCGATCGCAAGTCGTATTAATCCCGTTCGCAATTAATTAATTTTTCATTCGCAATTCGCTCTTTCACAACTCGAACTTAACCCGTTCGCAATTAATTAATTTTTCATTGGCAATTCGCCCGTTCGCAGCTCATCGTTATCCCGTTCGCAATTAATTAATTTTTCATTGGCAATTCGCCCGTTCGCAGCTCATCGTTATCCCGTTCGCAATTAATTAATTTTTCATTCGCAATTCGCCCGTTCGCAACTCATCGTTATCCAGTTCGCAATTAATAGCTTTTCATTCGCAATTATTGAGTTCGCAACTATAAGCTAACAATTAAAAAATTAACTTTGCCTTATGTCAAATGAGTTTTCACACGATATTGCGGTAATAGGCGGCGGCAGTTGGGCTACAGCTCTTGTTAAACTTTTGTGTAATCACGAACAAAAAATTGGCTGGTGGATGCGAAGCGAAGATGCTGTAAATCATTTGAAAAATTACCAACACAATCCACGTTACTTACAATCGGTGCAGTTTGATATCAATCAACTCAATTTGAGTACTAATTTGGAAGATATCATTTTAACTGCTAAAGTTATTGTAATAGCGACTCCGGCTGCTTTCTTGGTTCCGATTTTTGAGAAAATCCCTATTTCTGTTCTAAAAGATAAAATCGTTTTTTCAGCGGTAAAAGGAATTATTCCTGAATACAATTCCATTCCGGCAAAATACATTCATAAAACGTTTGGAACGCCTTACGACAAAATTGGAATTATTTGTGGTCCTTGTCACGCTGAAGAAGTTGCACTCGAGCGACTTTCATACCTTACCATTGGTTGTTCAGATGAGCAAATCGCGAGTCAAATGGCCTCAAAATTGGCTTGTCGCTATATTAAAACAACAACGAGTGATGATCTTTTTGGCACTGAAATATCCGCAGTATTGAAAAACGTATACGCTTTGGTTGCAGGGATTTGCCATGGATTAGGTTACGGTGACAATTTTCAGGCGGTTTTAATTTCCAATGGGATTCAAGAGATTGAGCGATTTATAGATGTGGTTAGTCCTGTTCATCGTGACACGAAATCAAGCGCTTATCTTGGAGATTTATTGGTGACGGCTTATTCCAATTTTTCGCGGAATAGAACATTCGGTTTTATGATTGGAAAAGGTTATTCAGTGAAATCTGCTCAATTGGAAATGAATATGATTGCTGAAGGATATTTTGCAACGAAATGTCTCATGGAAATCAATAAAAAATTTAATGTTGAAATGCCCATTTTAACTGCGGCTTACCACATCCTATATGAGAAAATTTCGCCTATCATTGAGATAAAAATTCTTTCCGAAAAGCTAGCTTAATTTTTTATTTTTGCAAGCAAATTCAGGTTATGAAGGTTTTTAAATTTGGAGGTGCTTCTGTTAAGGATGCTTCGGCGGTAAAGAATGTTGCACGAATTCTTTCCTTATTCGAAAAGCAAAAGTTGATGGTTATTGTTTCAGCAATGGGGAAGACAACCAATAAATTGGAAGAAGTTGTTGAGGCTCTAAAGAATAACGACAAAAAGTCATATTTCGATCTTGTAAATGATTTGCGTGAATTTCACTACCACATTTTAGGGGAACTTTTCACTGAAAAACACTTTTCAATTTATAACACGATTGATTCGACTTTCGAAAAATTAGAGCAAAAGTTTGATGAAGGATTTTCAGACAATTACAGCTTTGAATATGACCAATTAGTTTCCTTGGGGGAACTTCTTTCTTCACAGATTTTATCAGCATTCTTAACAGAAAATGGCTTTACGGTAAAATGGAAAGATGCCCGACGCATTATCCGAACCGACAACAATTACCAAGAAGGAAATGTGGATTGGATAAAAACGGAGGAATTGGTTAGTTCCAAAATGCTGAATGAGTTCGAAACAAACGATGTTTTGTTGACTCAAGGTTTTATTGGTCATACTCCAGAAGGGTTTACTACAACTTTGGGTAGGGAAGGATCTGATTATACAGCAGGAATTTTGGCTTATTGTGCAAATGCTGAATCTGTAACAATTTGGAAAGATGTTCCAGGAATGCTCAATGCAGACCCGAAATATTTTGATGACACGATAAAACTGGATGAAATTTCGTTTAAAGAAGCAATCGAATTAGCCTATTATGGCGCGACAGTAATTCATCCAAAAACAATCAAACCACTTCAAAACAAGGAAATTCCGCTTTATGTTAAATCCTTTATTCACCCCGAAGAAGAAGGAACTGTCATTCAATCTTCAACAAAAAATGACCACCTTATTCCTTCTTTTATCTTTAAAATAGATCAAATTCTTATCTCCTTAACGCCTCGTGATTTCTCGTTTATCGTAGAGGAAAATCTAAGTGAAATTTTTCGTTTATTGGCTCTAGCGAATGCCAAAATTCACATAATGCAAAATTCAGCTGTAAGTTTTCACTTTTTATTGGATGAAAAGAAAACACATATCGATCAATTACTCAAGTTATTTGGAGAAAAATACATTCTTAAATATAGTCAGGGACTTGAGTTAGTTACAATTCGTCATTACAACCAAGAAACAATTCATAAAGTTATTGCAGGAAAGGAAATCTTGTTAGAACAAAAAACAAGACAGACTGCTAGAATTGTAATGAAAGATTTAGCATAAATACCATAAAATGGGTAGTTCCTTTTGATGGTTACTTTCTAATTTTGTTATTATGACTCGAACGTTAGCACAATTAAATCCTGGAAATAAGGGAAAAATTTTAAGTATCTCTTCCACTCATATTAGTGCTAAATTATTGGAACTTGGTTTTATTTCAGGATC
>JBILIY010000030.1:0-8475 GCA_044368815.1 Crocinitomicaceae bacterium | reverse complement strand
ATCAACAAATGAAGAATAACTTGCTTCAACAGAATAAGCCAAACCATATTTTTCACGAACGGATAAGTTTAGTCTTGAATTAAGCGCAGGACCACCAAGAATATTAATGAGCAAAGACATTCCTATCCGGTCATCATTTTTATAGCTTGGTGCAATTCCACCTAAAATAGCGTGAGCTTGATAATTTGCTTCAGTTGTTCGAATCTTAAATGGTTTGTAATCGGTGAAACTTTCAATCGGTGCGCGCTTTGCCGTTTTTGGTATGGATGACAAATTCTTTTCAAGAAGTGCTTCCAGTCGTTTGTAAGTGACATTTCCAACAAATGAAACAACTAAGTTATCGGCGGTAAAATACGCTTCTACATACCTTTTCAAATCTGAATGTTTGAATTCTTCCACGCTTTCTTTCGTCCCTAAAATATTATTTCCAAGCGGATGATTTTTAAAAAGAGCAGCTTCAAAATCGTCAAATATTTTATCGGATGGACTATCCAAATAGGAATTCAATTCATCTAAAATGACTTCCTTTTCCTTTTCTATTTCTTTTTTAGGGAAAGTAGAATTTATAGAAATATCGGAAATTAATTCAATTGCTCTAGTAATGTGTTCTTTTGAAAAAGATGCATGAAGACATAATTCTTCTTTGGCTGTGTAGGCATTCAGTTCTCCTCCTACTGAATCGATTCGGGAGAGAATATTTAATGCTTTGCGGTTTGTGGTTCCTTTAAAAACACAATGTTCTAAAAAATGAGCCAATCCGACTTCCTTTTGATTCTCGTATCGCGAACCAGCGCCGAAAAAAAAACCAATATGCGCCACCTGTGTCGGAACATGGAGATAAACAACCCTGACGCCGTTTGACAAAACATGACAAGTTGGTTTAAACTTTCGCATCATGGATTTTTTCGAAATGTTGACCATTGGTTGTCCGTTTTCTGGAAAATCAATCGATCGTGCAAGCGTGATGGCAGACCCTGCCAAAATTCGATCAATTTCGGACTCAAACCGTATCCACCCCAATGCGGTGGACGCGGAACGCAGTCAGGATATTTCGCATCTAATTCTTCCAATCGAAAAATTAATTCATTTCGATCATTCAATATTTCAGATTGATTTGATGCCCAAGCCCCAAGTTGACTTTCTCGTGGACGAGAAGCGAAATATGCATCACTTTCTTCCGATGAAACTTTTTCAACCAATCCTTCAATTCTCACTTGTCTTTGCAAACCGGGCCAAAAAAATAAAAGAGAAGCTTTTGGATTTTCCAGAAGTTCTTTCCCTTTTTGACTGTTATAATTTGTGTAGAAAATAAACTGTTCATTTTTTAATTCTTTCAAATAAACAATTCGCGAAGCTGACTGCAATGTACTAGTGTCAACTGTGGACAAAACACACGCATTTACCTCAATTTCATTATTAGCAATCGCCTCATCAAACCATAAAGAAAAACCATTGAACGGATTATTTCCCATCGAATCGATTAAGCCCCCTTTATCAAAATCGGAATGGCTATCGCGGAGTTTATTTATCCATTCACTCATGCTTCGTCTGAATCGGAGAATTCGTCTGAAATCTCGCTTTCATCTTCTTCATCTTCCTCATCATCAGTGGTGTCTTCTTGAAAATCATCGAAATCTGACCCTGAGGCGCTGAAGATTTTGCTTATCGCTTGTGGTTCATGCTCAACAACGGGCTGAACTCGCTTTTTTGGTGACTCGACATCTTCCTCACGGTATGGGAAAATTTCAACGATTGGTGAAGCAATGATAGAAGTAATTTTGAAATCAATCATTAAAGTTGAAAGACTTTCGATTATTCGTTCGTAAGCATCCTTAACATTTGTCGCTGAAACCAAGAAGTTTTGGGAAATGGTTTTTTTCTTATCCGCTTCGTCGTCAATTTTATCGTAAGAAACCTTGCATTTAAACCATGTATCCGCATCTTCGTATGCAAATATGTCGTGAATATCTGTTCTTGAAATACCAGTTACCATAAACTCGCCTCGAATCGTTGCACCTAACTCTTCGTATATGCGTGCTTCAGCATCTGTAAAAGTCATCGCTGCCAATAAATACGGCTCTGAAACACGTTTAAAAGTTCCGTTCTCTAATTGTTTTGTGTATTTCACCTTTACGGTAAACCAACTATTCATAATGTAAATTTTAGCCTCCAAAGATAAGATTCTATCGGGCTCAAAATCGAATTGTTGAAAAGAAAATTAAGGACTAAATAACTAATTTAGGATTGATCGCAACTGCTTCAATTCATCAACTTTTTCAGCGTTGCCAATTTGTTGAAACGAAGCAATTAAGTTAGTCAACATACGCTTTATGACTGCTGAATTGGAACAAGGCTCAAAATATTCGCGATTGGCAGGCAATTCATATTTTGACAAAAAATCTTTTATCTCATTAACGTCAAATATGCTTCCCCTTGAGAATGCATTAATGTAAAACAAAACACCATATTCATTTTGTTGATTAATCAAGTAATTTGAATGCTTGGAATCCATACAAGCCAAAACGAAATGATTCGGCAAATTCACACCATAAACTGGAATGTCGAGCGATTGAGCAATTACACTGTATATCAAACACAAACTTAATGGATTTCCTTTTTTGCTTTCTAGCACTGTATTAACATATGAATTAACAGGTGAATGAAAATTCTTAGCGTCGCCTTGAAATTGATAGTGCCCAAAGAATACTTTATTGAAAATCTTAATTTGTTCAAATGACGTTTGATTGTCATTAATCTCTAACCAAATATCACGACGAATAGCTTGAATCGTATCTCGAATGTTTTGGTCATCCAGATTTGGATACTGATAACGCGCAACGACAATCGCTCCTTCAAGCAAATCTTTTTCGTACGAATTCGTCCAATTTGTTAATTGAATTTTCGTTTCTTCAAATTGAATTTCATGAATTATTTGTTCAACCCGCGTTTGGAAAATCAACCCATAATAATCATATTCCCAAGAATGTTCAAGATATGGAATGGCTTCTATTCCGCATTTAAGCAATTGATCTTTAACATGACCAAAAACACTTTCGTCTGGGTCGTCAATTAATTTTACTAAAGCCTGAATAGAAGGGTTAACCTGAATCACGAAACAAATATATTTTAAGCTTTATTTTGATTTTTAACGAAAAAAAATCTTTATCAATGTCAAAATGTTAATTCTTAGATGTAACCAAATAGAAGCATCTTACGTTATTGCATGACAGGATCTAAATTAACTTTGCTACAGGTTGATTTGAAAAGAGGCTTTCGGGCCTCTTTTTTTTGTTACATTTGAAAAAAGTTGACATGTATAAACTTATTCTATTTCTACTGCTAATCTGTTCTTGTAGAAGTGCTAAAAATCAGAATTCAGATCAAAGTAAAGGAAGGACTATATACACAGGAACAGTGCATTTGAATAATAACGGCTGTCCTTATTACATTAAAATTAATAAATGTTTGGTTTCAAACCTTGAATATTTAGGTAAAACTATCTACCCTATTCAATTAGATGATAAATTCAAAAAGGAAGGACTTAAATTAAAATTTAATCTAAATTTGAGTAGAGCAATGTCTCCAACTGACTGTCAAATCGATTATGTTGTTAGCCTTGACAATGTTTCAGTGACCAAGAAGTAATTCCTTTAGCTTTGCCAACATAGCTTGATTCTCATCGCTATAAAACGCTTTCGCTATTTTCTTTTTTTCTCGTTTCGTTAGATGCCAAGAGAGCGAAATTCTATCTTTTGTTTGCTCTCTCAGATTAAACGTGACAATATCCACAGGAAACTCAAAACTCTTCGAACACAACTTCATCAATTGCTCTTGATCAAAGTCTTGCGTTCGCGTAAAATTTGTAATCATGTTACCAAAAGGAAGTGTGATTTTATCCATCAGCGAAATGTCATTATAGGATTCGTCGTTCAAAATTCGTTTTGTATCCCTCGTTTCAACAATGATTACTCCTGAGGTGTTTTTCTTGATCCAATCACTCATCGCGAACAAATAATCAATAGTTACTTTCCCTCCATAATTATCTCTAATTCCTGCATCCATCAATTGAATTTCTGGTTTGGTTGGCATGGTCATCATTGGCATGACAAGAGGAAAGGTGGCACTTGCGCGAAGTACACTTGAAAATCGGATTGAATTCGGGTCGTTTTCTTTAAAAAAGGTTTGATAATCAATATTTTCAAATGCAGAATTTCCATTTCTTTTGCTAACAATGTAACTAAGATTCTGAGACGAAATCCATAAGCGTCGGCCATCGTTGATCACTGTTGGGCTAAATATCATTAATGGAATTTGTCCTTTTTGTTCGAAAGCCTGATAATAACCAAGAGGATGCTCCAAAAAGTTGTTTAGATTTTGATGCAAATGCGCCTCGAATGCGGCTCCACGCTCTAACGTATAACTGTGACCGTTGTAATCAATTGTTTTATATCGAATCAATAAATCATTTGTCGATGCTGAAAAGGAAAGCTTATTAAGTAAATCTTTGGAAATATTTGCTTCATACTCCTTGTCGAATCTGGATGAAATCTGATTCATTTTTTCTCTCAAAATCAATTCACGATAATAAGCTGCACCCACCATTCCGCCTGATGCACCTGCAATAAGATGTAGTCGACTTGATAGTCTGTTTTCAAGCGATTTATCACAATTTCCAAGCACCACCATCGTCCACAGAGCACTGCGAGAGCCCCCACCAGAAGTATTAAGGATTATCAACTTAGGTTTCTTTAGTTGTTGATTGACTTTCCAATTATCCAACATCTGGTAAATCCTAAGTTTAGAATTGTTTAAATCAGAAGAATCTAAACCATTTTTTGAAATATTTTCAACTGTGTATTGTGTCCGTTTATTCTTTTGATAATCCAAGCCAATGGCATAACTGGTATATTTAAAGAATGGAGTTACTGTGCTCAAGTATGACATGCCGATTAGGGTGCCAACAATAATCGGATACGCCCAGCGATGAAACCATGAAATTAACGCACTGAAAAGCATGGATATGATGGTGAGAAGTGTTACAACACTAACAGCAGCAGGCATTTCGAAGAACGAGTAAGTGCGAAAAAAACCCATACCTAAAAAGGCAATCAAGGTAATTGCTTCGAAGATGAATGCATTAATTCGATTCTGACCATAAATTTGCTCAATTGTTTCTTGATCCAAATGTTGAATGCTTCTGCTTTTGTAAATCTTGAATTTTCTTCCAATATAATAAATTGGTCTTTTTGATTCTGAGCGGAAATAATTATACCATTTAGCACCTTTAACAGCAACAGATGAAACTGGATTTTGAGAGCTTTCTTCCTCGTCATCGTCTTGAATTTTATTGCTCCGTAAAGGAAAAAAGTAAAAAATAGAAAGTGTAATAAAAATTAAAAAACCAAGTATAAAAGATACTGAATAAAAAACTACCTGAGAGAAATCCGCAAGCTCTTCACTTAAATGGAATTTCATCATTTTCAAGAGGTAAAAAACGATAAATACGATTGGAATCAAGGAATTATTAATGCAAAACCGAAAGAAAGGTGTTGAAACGACAATCAAAAATGGAAATCTCGGGCCAATTTTCGTGTAACTATAAACATTGAATGCCATTACAAAACCGCCAACACTAAACCCAAGAAACAAAAAACTCAAATAGCTTACTTTACCCAAGTACTCAGGCGAAAAAAACAAAAATGGAACTCCGAAAGCATAACCAAATGATTCTGAAACAATCAAAAAAAGAATGACCCAATAAATTAACCCGAAAAAATTGTATTTCAGTTGCGACTGAATGAGTCGAAATGGAAAAAAATCACGAATCAAGGCAATTTTTTGGAGCATAAATTGATTTCTCTAAATGTAATAAAAATTCAGAGAAAAACAAAATCAATTAGCCTTATTTACAACATCTCTAACTAAATATGTAAGTGCCTTACCAACCAATTTATACTCAAGATCATTTTTTGGGGCTGCCTCCGGCAAATGAACGTATGCCAATTGTTCAACCTGTGGTATGATTCTCATCAAATAGGCTCTAACCTCATCCAAACTCCAACCAGATGGACTAAATGCTGAACTAGGCATATTCGCAATGCAATCCATATCTACATCAATCCCGATTCTATGTTTATCCAAATTCCAAGATTGGACGATTTCAGAAGCATCATCAATTAAATTTCGGTTTCCAACGAGGTAATCCTCATAATACGAATGCTTGATTCTTTGACCAACTAAAAAATTTCGAATGAACGAATTATTGAATGCTTCATGAAGTCCTAAAACGGCGTATTCATTTAAAAACCCCTGATCAATGGCATATGAAAACGAATTTCCACTATGTCTACGATCTATTTCACGACAATCCGCGTGAGGATCCAAATTCAGCACATTTATTACTTTGTCCCTTGAACTCCACTTAATCAAAGGATAAGCATTGTTGTGACCACCACCGATGACAATTGGAATTTGATTTTCCGAAACACGCTCATTCAAAAGTTCAATTACGAAATCGTCCAATTCAGCAACTTGTTTTGAAGCAAGTTCAACCGAAGAAAAGGAACAGGTAAATTTAACAGATCCCAAAATGGAAATCTGATCAATATTTAAACCTTCATGAACCTGGGAATTGAGAAAAATACTTAAAAATGAGCCAAAAGCGTTTTCAGAACCCGAAAAACCATTATTTGCCAAAGGACCAATACTTTCTTCAATCCCCAAGATGACAAAGCGAGCATTTTTTTTATTCAAATCAAAATCTCCAATTCTCGTTTCCCCATTTCGATGCGTAAAGAATTTTAAAAGGAACGCAGAATCGAATTCTTCAAAAAGAAAGCTTCCTTCTTTTGAATTTACTGTCATATGAATTTATTAATGAATGAATCTGGAGCAAGTGTAGGTTTCATTGTATCAGCTTTAACAAAAACCAATGTGGTTGAAGCTTCTACCAATTTTTTATTTTCTTGATTAAATATTTCGTAGGTAAAATACAATCTTGAACCTTTCAAGTGGCTAATACAAGTTACAATATTCAATAAATCGTCATAGAATGCAGGAGCCAAATATTTTATTTGAAATTCGGAAACAGGAAGCATGATTCCATCATCCTCCAATTTTTTGTAGGTAATCCCTTTTGACCGAATTGCCTCTACCCTGCCCACTTCCAAAAACTCAGCATAATTACCATAATAACAGTAACCCATGCGATCCGTTTCTCCATATCGAACCCGCAATTGACAAGTATATGCGTATTGAATATCCAAATTCATTTATTTCAAAAAAGTTTGTGAAAATTAAGAAATAAATAGCTAAATTTAGAAGTTGGCAATAAAGGAGAATATTTTTATAAAAAAAACTGATACAAGTAAAAGATTTTAAAAAGTCAATAGGCAAAACACTTTTTTTTTAACTTTTTTATACAAACATTTGTACTCCTCTTTTCAGAACAACGTTTTTACTGGTTTTTATCAGTTGAATGAGATTAAAATAATTAATGATTTAAAGAATATACGATGAGTAAAAGTCACGAAGGCGCTTGGGAATCTTGTTTGAAAGTTATCAAGGACAATGTTCCTCTTCAGGCGTTTAAAACCTGGTTTCTTCCGATTGTTTCGGTTAAATTGGATAACAATATTTTAACCATTCAGGTTCCTTCGCACTTTTTTTACGAATGGTTAGAAGAACATTACATTACACTTCTCAGAAAAGTGGTTAAAAAAGAGTTGGGCACAGAGGGAAGCCTCGAGTATAGTATTATTATGGAGAACAATTCTAAAAATTCGAATCCATACACGGTTAGAATTCCTGCTAATAACACGAATTCATTGAAAAATGCACCCGTTAACATGCCTATCAATGTTACTGAAAAGCAAATTCGAAATCCTTTTGTTATTCCTGGATTGAAGAAGGTGAACATAGAATCTAATTTAATACCCGCATTCACTTTTGAAAATTTCGTAGAAGGAGAGTGCAATCGTTTGGCTCGTGCCTCTGGATATGCGGTTGCGAATAAACCGGGTGGAACGGCTTTCAATCCATTGTTGCTTTACGGAGGAGTTGGGCTAGGTAAAACTCACTTGGCACACTCAATAGGAATCGCAATTAAAGATAATTTTCCAAATAAAACAGTTCTTTACGTTCAATCTGAAAAATTTGCTCATCAGTTTATTGACGCAATAAAAAATCAGACAACTAATGATTTTGTTCATTTCTATCAAATGATTGATGTTTTAATCATTGATGATGTTCAATTCTTCGCAGGGAAAGAGCGCACACAAGATGTTTTCTTTAGTATATTTAATCACTTGCATCAAAATGGTAAGCAAATTATTTTGACTTCTGATAAAGCTCCTGTTGAAATGCAAGGAATGGAACAACGTTTACTTTCTCGCTTCAAGTGGGGATTATCCGCTGATTTAGGAACTCCTGATTTGGAAACACGAATTGCTATTCTTGAAAAGAAAATGTACGGCA
>JBILIY010000361.1:0-2511 GCA_044368815.1 Crocinitomicaceae bacterium | reverse complement strand
TACATTTGTTTGAATGAATATCGCAAACAATACGAAGAAAACCCAAATAAAGTAATTTCAGAGCTTACATTATTGGCGGGAAAAATGATGAGGGAGCAAATTACGCATATCGAAAATCCTCACCTTACGAATTTGCATGAAACGATCATGATTTTGACTCGAAAGGGAATGAATTCAGAAAGTTATAATGAAAAATTAAGCTTAAGGGATCGCTATGATTATTCTAAAAGACTAGCTAATTGGATTAATCAGGAGCCTATAGATCGACTTGAACCATTAAAAGAAGTTTCTGAAAAATACGTTCAATCTTTATCTGCTAAAAATATTACTGATGATGAAATTTGGAGAATAAAGAACGGTCAACTTAAAATTTCTGGGCAAATAGTTCTCTTATTACTTTTGATTCCATTTAGTATTATCGGTGCTATGCATTGCGCACTCCCCTATTTCGCGGTGAAATATTTTGTGGAAAATAAATTTAAGAGGGCTGTATTTTGGGGTTCTACGAAAATGCTGCTGTTGATGATTCTGATTGGTGTCGTTAACATTCCTATTATCTTTCTTTTTGATGACATTTTTCACCTATCAAATTGGTGGGGATTTGTTTATTATTTGCTTATTGGAGTAAACGGCCTCTGTTTCTATAAAAGTTTTACAATAGCTAGAAATTTAATTCGAATTTTTAAAATTAAAAATGAAAACTTTGATGAATTTTATAAAAAACGAGATGAGTTAAACCTATTGCTTGAAAACACAATTCCAAGAGAATTATTATGAACTTAGTTTAATTAAAATTGTTTAGAAATAGTTATGACAGTTCAAGATAATCATGAGATTCAAAAGGTTGAAAGACTAAAAAAGCCGAATTGGCTTCGAGTCAAATTGCCGACAGGTGAAAATTACAGAAAAGTTCGCGGCTTAGTTGACCAACATAAACTACATACAATTTGCGAAAGTGGCAGTTGTCCAAATATGGGTGAATGTTGGGGAGAAGGAACAGCTACCTTTATGATTCTTGGGAATATATGCACCCGTTCTTGCGGATTTTGTGCTGTTCAAACCGGAAAGCCGGAGGCAGTTGATGAGTTTGAACCAGGAAGGGTAGCCAATTCAGTTAATATCATGGGGGTTAAACATGCGGTGATTACTTCGGTTGATCGAGATGACCTCAAAGACGGCGGTGCTGCTATTTGGTCGCAAACCGTTCGAGCTATACGGAATCAATCTCCTGGAACAACTTTAGAAACTCTAATTCCTGATTTTGCCGGAAAATGGGAAAACCTTCAATTTATTATCGATGTTTCACCGGAAATTGTATCTCACAATCTAGAGACAGTTCGTAGACTGACTAAACAAGTTCGAATTCAAGCTAAATATGATCGCAGTTTAGAAGTTTTATTTCGTTTGAAAAAAGGTGGAATGCGAACTAAATCAGGAGTAATGCTCGGATTGGGAGAAACAGAAAATGAAGTACTTGAAACAATGGATGACCTTCGCCAAGTTGGTGTTGACATTCTAACTTTGGGTCAATATTTACAACCGACATTTAAACATTTACCCGTTGCTGAGTTCATTACACCCGAGCAATTTGAAAAATACAGATTAAAAGGTTTGGAAATGGGTTTTCGTTATGTTGAAAGCGGGCCACTTGTTCGATCATCCTATCACGCTGAAAAGCATTTATTTTAATTTTTTATATTGTTAAAAAACAAAAACTATATTGTTTTATATGAATTTTAAGAATTTTATAGTTAATTTGGCACATTGAATAGTAATGTAATAATTCGTTGTTATGAATAAAAAAATATATCTTATTGGTTCTGTGGTTTTTGCAGGTATTTTAGCTTTTGGAGCTATGCAATTTTTCACAATTGGAAATAGTGAAGGACTTTATTCCAAGAAAAAGCTTAGCTCTATTAAGGAACAATCGGCTGAAGATGCTTTACTTTGGATGAAGGCTCGCTACGTTGACGTGACAACTGGTCAACCGATAACACCAGAAAAACTTGCACAGATTCAAACAAATTTCAACAAACTACCAAAGCAAAAAGCATTGGTTTGGGAGGAAGAAGGACCAGACAATATTGGCGGTCGAACTCGTGCGGTTCAAGTCAATCGTAATAACCTGGATGAAGTTTGGTCGGGAGGTGTTTCTGGCGGCCTTTTTTATACTTCCAATGGTGGTAATTCATGGTCGAGAGTTGATTCTTACATCAGTGCTGGAGCAAATCCATTCATTTCAAGTATGACAATGACTAAGGACGGGACTTTGTATGTTGCAACTGGGTCAAACCAAGAAGGATGGAATGGAAATGGCGTTTGGTATTCGCAAGATCAAGGTCTAACTTGGAACAAAATTCCAGGAACTTCAGATTGTACGGAAATTGAAAGTGGAAATGTATCAAACTATGCTTGGTTAGCCACACCTTCTGGATTAAAAAAATGGCAGGTCGGTGACGCAGCATTAACATCTGTAACAGTAACTTCAGGAGGATGTTTCGCATTGAAAGT
>JBILIY010000029.1:0-8496 GCA_044368815.1 Crocinitomicaceae bacterium | reverse complement strand
ATAATTTTATAATTTCCATTTAATTCAATTCCTGCACGGTAGCTGTCAGCGACATTTGTTCGCGTATAACCTCCAACATCATTGATTTTTCCGGTAAGTGCTAGCTGATTGGTGTAATCCATCCAATAAAGATTCGTCGATAAAGCGAATTTTTCCCGAACGAAATTATATCCAACTTCCAAGTCGCGCATGGTTTCGTGTTTAGGTCGACTTGAAGGCGTGCTTTCACGGAAATCCCTTCTAACCGGTTCTCTGTTGGCAATTCCATAACTTGCAAAGAATGAATGATTGGAATTTACAATATAGTTTGCCGAAACTTTGGGATTGAAAAAATCAAAAGAAACTTGTTGTTCGACATTTTTAATTTCACCGCTGACATCATCAAAACCAATAAATGAATAATCAATGTGTCGATATTGAAGATCTCCAGAAATTACGAATTTCCCTATTCGATAGGTTCCTTTTAGGTAATTGCTAAATTCTGTTTTTTGTCCTTCTTCGTCGTAATATCGGTCACCTAATTCAGAATCAGAAGCGTTTCGCGCCCAAATCACTTGGCCAAAATGTCGCCCAAGGTATGTATTTGCTGATCCGCCAAATGTTAAGTTGAATTTTGATTTATTATAAGATAAGGAATAAACGGTTCCGATAAAATCATTGTCCAACCATCTTCTGCGAATTAAATCAGTAGAAGAAATCGTATCACCTCCAGCAATAACAGGACTGATTCCGTATGTTGATAATGACTGATTAACTCGGTATTCTTCATAATAACCTCGCCCATAGGTATAGTGACCAGCTACGTTCAAGATTAAGTTGGGTTTAATGGAATGTGTGTAATGTAATTGAAAATTGTCTTGTTGGTAGTTATCCTCTTGATTCTTGTATGTGTAATAATTATAGGTTCGACCAGCGTTCAACAAATTTGCACGCTCTTCATCTGTCAAATAATTGCGGTCAGCGTATGCATTCATTTCAGCAACATCTCCATTAATTCTCGATTCAGGTGTACCATACCAAGATTGATAAGTTATTTCCTTACCGCTGAATAAAATTGCCTTAAGAACTGATTTTTCACCTACATAGGAACCAGCGAGGTAATAAGAACGCAAATTAGAAGCCGCTCGATCAATATAGCCATCTGAAACAATTCTGGATAATCTTGTTTCCAATGAAAATTTATCATTGATTAATCCGGTTCCCGCTTTAATAGTCGTTTTCCATGTATTGAAAGAACCGAATGCATTATCGATAGAGCCGAACGCATTTTTTGAAATATCTTGCGATTTTATATTCAAACTAGCTCCAAAAGCGGCAGCTCCATTTGTCGACGAACCAACACCACGTTGAATTTGTAAATTTTCAATAGACGAAGCTAAATCGGGCATATTCACCCAATAAACGTCATGCGATTCAGGGTCATTTACTGGAATTCCGTTGATGGTGACATTGATTCGTGATGCATCAACTCCTCTGATTCGTATACCTGTATATCCGACTCCTGCACCTGCATCAGAGGTTGTGACGACAGATGGTGCTGTTTCCAATAAAATTGGTATATCCTGTCCGAAATTCTTACGCTCGATGGGATTGGTACTTTTTACAATAGTAGAAGAAGTTGCTAATTGGTCAGCTCGTGTTACGGAAACTTGAACCTCCTCCAGTGACTTGGCGTTACTCTCTAGAATGATTGTCAGTTTTTTCTCAAAATCACTTGCTTTTAAAGGTATGGAAACTTTCAAAAAACCAGGGAATTCAGCAATTAGTAAACAAGATTTTGCTTCAATATTGGAGAAAACGAAATTTCCATTTTCATCCGATTTAGTAATGAGATTTGTATTTTCGATTTCAAGTTTAACACCTGTTAATGGGAGATTACTCTTGTCTTTCACTTCTCCCTCAAGTTTGTTTTGTGCGGTGATATAGGAGAAAATAGATAAAAAAGTCGCTAAATAAACAATTCTTGTCTTCATTTCTAGTTAAAATTTAAACAAGAACAAGGGGCTAATTCTTGGTGATTAATAAACAATTAGCTCAGTCATCTTCCCTGCGCAAGCATTATCTTACAGGTTCAATGGGTATAATCTCAGCCTTTACGGGCACCCCTTAGAGACGAGGCAAAATTACAAATAAATGTAAGTGGATTTTGAAAAATATGTTAAAAGAAATATAATTGAGAATGGTATAATTGCGAGTTGTAAATTTAACGTTCGCAATTCGCAATTCATGATTAATTCGTTAAATAAAACTAAAGTCCACTCTACGATTTTTTTGTTTCCCTTCAGGGGTTTTGTTGGAATCAATGGGTTGTTTTTCACCTTTAAAATCGATTACGACGCGCGATTTCTCCAATCCATTATCTTCAAAGAATCGAATCAGCGCTTTGGCTCTTTTTTGAGATAACTTCTCATTGTATCGGTCGGAACCATCTGCATCCGTATGTCCTGTAATTTTGATTCTAAGGTCCGAATGACTTTTCACCATCTTGATCATTTTCCGAAGATAATCTTGATATTCGTTTTTGATTTCATATTTGTCGTAATCAAAATAAATCGGGTCAAATTTGAAGTTTCGCAATTCAATAAGACGTTGCTCAGGAGAAGATAGGCCTTCATTCAAATCGATTATAAAGCGATCAAACCAAGAATGAGCTTGCAACGGTTCAGGTTTTTCATTGAAGTCGAATTTTGATTTGTAAAGAATAATTTTCCCTTTTTCTTCTGGACATTTCGAGTTGTAAGTGCCTTCCAAATAACCTGACGAAAAATTATAGGTAAGTATAAAATTCAAAAGACAGGTTTGTGAGGATTTACTTGATTCTTTAATTATACTTTTTTGAGTAATTTTCAAATAGCGATTCGAATCTAATTTCCCGCCAAGTTTGAATACTTGAAATTGTTCTTTTGAATAGGCTTCAACACGACAATTACCGTCCAATAAGTTGTTGATGATTTCAAAATCGAAATAAATCGGATTTCCTTTTTTCCAATCTTCACTATTTTTAACAATTATCCCTTGCCATTTGCCGCTATATCTTAATTGTGCGGTCAAACCGAAGGGTAAAAACAAAAGGGAAAAAGCGATGAATATACGGATCACAACAATAATTTATTCGAAGAATGACAAAAAATGTTCCAATTAAGAACTTATTTTTTGTTATTTTGTTTCAATAAAAAATCAAATATGAAAAAAGCACTATTTATTTCGTTAGCCGTTTTATTATTTTCAGCAACTATGACAACAAAACAATCCATACATCAATTTAATGTAAAAGATTTAGAAGGAAATGACTTTGATTTTGCTTCTTTGAAAGGAAAAAAAGTGATGATCGTGAACACAGCATCTAAATGCGGTTTGACTCCTCAATACGAAAAGTTGGAAGCGCTTTACAAAAAGTATGAGTCGAAGAATTTTGTAATTGTTGGATTTCCTGCAAATAATTTCATGGGACAAGAACCGGGATCTAACGAGGAAATCGCTACATTTTGTCAGAAAAACTACGGTGTAACTTTCCCTATGATGTCGAAGATTTCAGTAAAAGGAAAAGACATGCATCCGGTTTACCAATTTCTAACTTCGAAAGACAAAAATGGACTAGAAGATAATGAAGTGCAATGGAACTTTCAGAAGTATTTATTGAATGAAAGAGGTGAATTAGAAAAAGTAATTTCTCCTCGTACTCAGCCTGATGACAAATCCATCATTGAGTGGATTGAAAAATAAATCAAAATATTAACACTTTGTTAATAAATTAAGGCTTTTAAGCCCGCTTGACGGTCTTTTCTTTACTTCTAAAGTCGTATCTTTGGAATCCTTTCAAAATGTATTGAAAGAAAACTATTGAGCTATGGCAGAAGAAGAAAAAAGAGACAATTATTCAGCAGATAACATACAAGTACTTGAAGGCTTAGAGGCGGTAAGAAAACGTCCTGCAATGTATATCGGTGATGTTGGGGTAAAAGGACTTCATCATTTGGTTTACGAGGTTGTTGACAACTCGATTGATGAGGCTTTAGCAGGCTATTGTAATACAATTCACGTATTTATCAATGAGGATAACTCCGTAACTGTTAAAGATAACGGTCGAGGAATTCCAACAGCCATGCACACCAAAGAGAAAAAATCTGCTTTGGAAGTTGTAATGACTGTTTTGCATGCCGGTGGTAAATTTGACAAAGACACTTATAAAGTTTCCGGAGGTTTGCATGGAGTTGGTGTATCGTGTGTGAACGCTTTATCAATCGCATTAAAAGCTACTGTTCGTCGCGAGGGGAAGATTTTCCAACAAGAATATAGCATAGGTAAACCACTTTATGATGTTAAAGTCGTTGGTGAATCAGATGAAACGGGAACTGAAGTTACTTTTAAGCCAGACGGGACAATATTTGAATCAACGGAATATAATTTTGATACAATCGCGGCTCGTATGCGCGAATTGGCTTTCCTGAATAAAGGTATTACAATTACGTTGACCGATTTGAGAACTGTTGATGATGATGGTCAGTCTCCAAAAACAACCTACCATTCAGATGGTGGTTTACGTGAATTTGCTCAATATTTGGATCGCAACCGCGAAGCCTTGATTTCAGATGTTATTTATTTTGAAGGAGAGCGCGAAAATATCCCAGTTGAGGTTGCCTTAACATACAACACTTCTTACACGGAAAACATTCAGGCTTATGTAAACAACATCAATACGCACGAGGGTGGGACGCATTTGTCTGGTTTTAGAAGAGGTTTGACAAATACCTTGAAAAAATACGCGACGGATTCAGGAATGTTAGCCAAAGAAAAAATTGAAATCGATGGTGATGACTTCCGTGAAGGATTGACGGCTGTTGTTTCAGTAAAGGTTCAAGAACCTCAATTCGAAGGTCAAACAAAAACGAAATTAGGAAACAGAGAAGTTACAGCTCCTGTAAGTCAGGCGGTTTCTGAAATGTTGTCTGCGTATTTGGAAGAACATCCGAATGAAGCGAGATTGATCGTTGAAAAAGTGATTTTAGCTGCTCGTGCTCGTCATGCAGCTCGAAAAGCACGAGAAATGGTTCAGCGTAAAAATGTGTTGACTGGATCAGGTTTACCAGGTAAACTTGCAGATTGCTCTGAAAAAGATCCTGCGGCTTGTGAGATATACTTCGTTGAGGGAGATTCAGCGGGTGGAACAGCGAAACAAGGTCGAGACAGACATTTTCAAGCGATTATGCCACTTCGTGGAAAGATTTTGAATGTGGAGAAAGCAATGCAGCACAAAATCTTTGAAAACGAAGAAATAAAAAACATTTATACGGCTCTTGGAGTGCGAATCGGAACAGAAGAAGATTCCAAAGCCTTGAACCTAGAAAAACTGAGATATCACAAGATCATTATTATGTGTGATGCCGATGTGGATGGTTCTCACATCGAAACTTTGATTTTGACATTCTTCTTCCGTTTTATGAAAGTACTTATTGAAAAAGGTTATATCTACATTGCAACTCCGCCTCTTTACCAAGTTAAAAAAGGAACTAAATCTGAATATGCTTGGAATGAGGATCAGCGCGATAGACTGATTACCGAGTTAAAAGGAGGAGGAAGTGAGTCTTCAGTAAATGTGCAACGATATAAAGGTCTTGGAGAAATGAACGCGGAGCAGCTTTGGGATACGACTATGAATCCAGAAAGCCGCACGCTTCGTCAAGTTACCATTGAAAATGCTGCTGAATGTGATCAAATTTTCTCCATGTTAATGGGAGATGATGTTCCACCAAGAAGAGAGTTTATTGAGAAAAACGCAAAATACGCGAAGATAGACGTATAAGATTTAGTTTTTAATTGAAAATGTACAATGCCAATTCTAAATTGTACATTTTCAATTCTAAATTTTAAAACTGTTTGATCAAACTGTAGTATTCTATGCTTTTACTCAGTTTGAAAAACGGAAGTTCTTGCATCAATTCTTTTGCTTTTTCTTCGTCAATATCCTTGAAGATCAAAACTGCACCGTTTCTAGTTTGTCTTAAAAATAAACTTTCTAAAAATCCTTCTGCTTTCCATTTTGCAACAACTTCTTGCTCGTGTTTCAATATTTCTTGAAAATTAGCAGGAAGACTCTCCATGTCTAAGGTTAAAATTGCTTGTATTCTGTTTCGTTCCATTTGATTTTAATTGATTCTGAATAAAATTTATCTGAAAAGATTATTGGTGACGTTAAAAAATTGCTACCACGATCATATAGGATCATGTAAAAATTGAAAATGACCACGGAAATTAATCATTCTACATTTTCAATTCTAAATTAATTTAGCGAAGCCAACTTCTCTTCCAACAATGCAATCTTAGCCAAAGCGTCCGCTTCTTTTTTACGTTCTACGGCCACCACTTGCTCCGGTGCTCCGGCAACAAAACGTTCGTTTTTCAACTTTCCTTGCACGCTTTTTAAGAATCCTTTGGTGTAAGTCAACTCCTCGATAATTTTTTCCTTTTCAGCCTCTACGTCAATGGTATCGCCAAACGGAATGAAATACTCGCTTCCGTCAACGATAAATGAATTGGCATTGTTCACCTTTTCACTTACATATTCCATCAAGGAAAGATTTCCCATTTTCACAATCACAGAATCGAATGCTGTGTCTACGTCTTTGTTTTTTCGAACAAATAATTCCAATTTCACTTTATTCGCAATGTTGTTGTTCTTGCGAACGTTACGAATGTTTGTAATGACTTCTTCCGCAATCGTAAACTTCGTCAAAACCGAAGAATTAACTGTTTTCACTTCCGGCCATTTTGCAATGATGATATCATCTCCTTCGGCTCTATTTCTGAGTTGATGCCACAATTCTTCCGCTACGAAAGGCGTAAACGGATGCATCAATTTCAATAAATTCTCAAAGAAATCTTTCGTTGCTTCTAGCGTTTTCGAGTCAATTGGTTGCTCGTAACCGGGTTTAATCATTTCCAAATACCACGAACAGAAATCATCCCAAACAAGCTTGTAAATCGCCATCAACGCTTCTGAAATTCGGAATTTATCAAACAAATCATTGATTTCTGCCAAGACCGTTTGGAACCTATTTTCAAACCATTCAATCGCCATTATGGAAGATTTTGGTTGTTCCAATTCCCTTACTTCCCATGCGGAAACCAAGCGATAAGCATTCCAAACTTTATTCGTGAAATTTCTTCCTTGCTCGCATTGCGAACTATCAAAAGGCAAATCGTTTCCTGCCGGAGATGAAATCAGAATTCCAACACGAACGCCGTCAGCACCATATTTTTCAATTAAATCAATCGGATCTGGAGAATTTCCTAGTGATTTTGACATTTTTCGACCGAGCTTATCACGCACAATTCCGGTGTAATAAACGTTTTTAAACGGTAAATCACCCAAGTATTCGTAACCTGCAATAATCATTCGTGCTACCCAGAAAAACATAATTTCCGGTGCAGTAACTAAATCATTGGTTGGGTAATAGTATTTAATCTCATCATTTCCTGGTCTTGTCAAGCCATTGAAAACTGAAATCGGCCACAACCAACTTGAAAACCACGTATCCAAAACATCTTCATCTTGTTTTAAATCTGAAATCGAAATGTCTTTTCCACTTTTTTCTTGGGCAAGTTTTTGTGCTTCCTCGGCTGTTTTTGCAACTACGTAATCATTCGCTCCCGGTCCAAAATACCACGCAGGAATGCGATGTCCCCACCACAATTGACGAGAAATACACCAATCTTTGACATTTTCCATCCAATGACGGTAGGTGTTTTTGAATTTCTCCGGATGAAACTGAATATTTCCATTCATCACATTGTCCAAAGCAGGTTGCGCCAACTCTTTCATGGAAACGAACCATTGCAACGACAATTTAGGTTCAATCACAGCATTTGTGCGTTCAGAAAAACCAACTTTATTGATGTGGTCTTCTGTTTTCACCAAATATCCTTTGTCGTGCAGTTCTTTTTCGATTTCCTTGCGAACGTCAAAACGATCTTTTCCCTCGTAATGCAATCCATGCGCATTCAACGTTCCATTGTCATTGAACAAATCAATGGTGGCTAAATTGAATTTTTTACCCAATTCATAATCGTTGATATCATGCGCAGGAGTCACTTTCAAACAACCCGTTCCAAACTCCATTTCAACATATTCATCAGCAATAATTGGAACTTCTCTGTTCGTAAGTGGAACAATCGCCGATTTTCCATGCAAATGTTTGTACCGAACATCGTTTGGATTTACACAAATTGCTGTATCTCCAAGAATCGTTTCCGGACGCGTAGTTGCAATTGTCAACCATTCATCGTCGGTTCCGGCAACTTTATATCGCACGAAAAACAAACGTGAATTAACTTCTTTGTATAAAACTTCTTCATCTGAAACGGCAGTTAGCGCTTCTGGATCCCAATTCACCATGCGAACGCCACGATAAACTTTTCCTTTTTTAAATAGATCAACAAACACATCAATTACTGAATCAGAATATTCGGAATCCATAGTAAAGTGCGTTCTCTCCCAAT
>JBILIY010000360.1:0-2522 GCA_044368815.1 Crocinitomicaceae bacterium | reverse complement strand
GGTTTGGTTAAAGATGATGATGGGAATTCAAATCAAGGCATTGGAGAAATTATCATTGCCAAACACCGAAATGGTTCACTTGATCGGGTTCGTTTGCGCTTCGTCGCAGAATACGCTAGATTTGAAAACTTGAATGAGGTTCCCGAAATGGAACTTGCTAAACCCTTAAGTAATAGCCTTTCGAGTTTCAATGAAGAGATGAATTCTTATATCATTCCAAGTAAAATGAATGACAATTCATCAAATGGCGATATTTTTGATAAGGATGGAATTGATGAAAACCCATTTTAAATGATGCGAATTCGAATATTGGCTTTTTTATTAATAGTTATCAGTTTCTCGCGAGCTTCTCAATTGCTCGTTCCAATGGATGATTCCCAATCGAATCACTTAAAGGCATATGGAATTGCCTATTGGACGTTGGAAAATAACGTTACAATTGAGTGGCTATTGAACTATCGAGGAGGTTCTTTTTTAATGCCGCATTTGAAGAGTTTGGAAGAAGAATTGATCATTCGTGGAGTCAAATACGAAGTGCTCGCAGACGGACAAGTGAACCAAATCCGCTCCCAAATAGCCAATCCGGAGGTGAATATGGAAATTGTGCAATTGGAAAAGGCCCCAAAAATAGCCGTATATACACCACCAAACAAACAACCTTGGGACGATGCCGTTACGCTCGTTTTGGAATATGCTGAAATAAAATACGATAAGATTTATGATTCTGCGATTGTAATGGGACTTTTACCAAAATACGATTGGTTGCACCTTCATCATGAGGATTTCACAGGGCAATATGGTAAGTTTTATAGTTCTGCTCGAAATCAACGTTGGTATCAAGAACAAATTGAAATAGCTGAAAAAGATGCTAAAATGCTCGGATTCAAAAAGGTATCTGAACTCAAACTTGCAGTCGCTAAAAATTTAAAAAGCTTTGTTCTAGGAGGAGGATTCCTTTTTACGATGTGCAGTGGTACAGATAGTTTCGATATCGCGCTTGCTGCTGAAGGGGTAGATATTTGTGAGTCGGTATTTGACGGTGATGGATCTGATGCTCGCTCTCAAGAAAAATTGGATTTCTCTAAAACATTTGCTTTTAAAGACTTTCATTTAATAAAAGATCCGATGGTTTATGAGTATTCCGATATTGATGCTTCAGACTTGAGGAATCAGCGGATTATCACCGAACAGATGGATCAATTTACTTTGTTCGATTTTTCTGCAAAATGGGACATTGTTCCAACTATGTTAACTCAATGTCACGTGGATGTTGTGAAAGGTTTTATGGGGCAAACCACCGATTTTAGAAAAGAATTTATAAAGTCAAATATTTTGGTTTTGGGTGAGAATAAGTCAGCAGGTACGGCTAGATACATTCATGGAGAAATGGGACAAGGAACTTGGACTTTTTATGGCGGACACGATCCTGAAGATTATCAGCATTTTGTCGGAGATCCCGTTACGGATTTAAATCTTCATCCAAACTCACCCGGATATCGCTTGATTTTGAATAACATACTATTTCCAGCTGCAAAAAAGAAAAAAAGAAAAACTTAGATTTTTTTGGTTTTTATTGTCAATTCAATCGAAATGCTTATACTTGTCTAATCTTAGTAGTCTTTATCGGCTTACTGTCTCTACCTAAAAATCAAAACTAACTTTTAAATAACTAAATGGATCGTAAAGAATTAGAGAGTAAAAAAATCTCAGACCTTCGTGTAATCGCACAAACAATTGGAATAGAAAATCCTGAAAATTATAAAAAACCTGAACTTATAAATTTGATAACCAGTGAAACCACTTCACAATCCGTAAAAGTAGCTGAAAGTGAAAAGGAGAAAGTAGAAGGCAATGTTTCAAATCAAAAAGTTAAACGAAAGCGAACTTCTGCAGAAACTAACATCGAACCCACGTTATTTTCAGATTCAAAAACGGAGGAGGTTGAAGCAGTTGTGAAGGTTGAAGGAAATCAGAACGAAAACAAAGTTGAAGTAGTTGCAAAGGAAGCTGTGGCTTCGTCTGATGAAAAATTGGACAAAGAACCTTTAGATTCAAATCGAAATAATAACAATAAATTTAAACATCCGAAGCAACATCATCGCAATAGAAATGAGCAGCAAGAGGTTGGTGTTACTCAAGATACAGCTAATCGAGTAGAAGAAAAAATACCCGATGAAAATTATGATTTAGTTGGAATTGTTTCAGCTGAGGGAGTTTTGGAGGTAATTCAAGATGGTTATGGTTTTTTACGTTCTTCTGACTACAATTATTTGCCTTCTCCAGATGATATTTATGTTTCTCAAAATCAAATTAAACTTTTTGGTTTGAAAACAGGTGATACAGTAAAGGGTACAATTCGACCACCGAAAGAAGGCGAGAAGTATTTTCCATTGGTAAAAGTTGAATCAATTAATGGTCGTGATCCTTCGTATATACGTGATCGTGTTCCTTTTCAATATTTAACGCCTCTATTTCCGTCTGAGAAATTCAAACTTACGGGGCATAAACAAGAGTCATTGTCT
>JBILIY010000359.1:0-2526 GCA_044368815.1 Crocinitomicaceae bacterium | reverse complement strand
AATGAACTTGTCAACAAATTATTAATTCAACTTGGAGAAATAGCACAAAACGGGAAAGGGAATCTACTCGAGATGGCTGTGGAGTGCGCTTTAGCTCGTTGCACGCTGGGGGAAATTTCACTTGCGCTTGAAAACAAATATGGTCGTTATAAAGCCACAATACGAGCGATTAGTCAAGTATATTCAAAAGAAGCCATGAAAGATGAAGATTTTCTTAAAGCGATCGAAATGGTCGAAACATTTAGTAAACTTGAGGGAAGAAGACCACGTATTATGATTGCAAAAATGGGGCAGGATGGTCATGACCGAGGAGCTAAAGTTATCGCTACAGCATTTGCCGATATCGGTTTTGACGTTGACATCGGGCCATTGTTTCAAACACCTGAAGAAGCTGCAAAACAAGCTGTGGAGAATGATGTTCACATTCTTGGCGTTTCGTCTCTTGCGGCTGGACATAAAACCTTAGTCCCCGCAGTAATTGAAGAATTGAAATCAATGGGACGTTCTGATATAATGGTCATTGCAGGAGGGGTTATACCTCAAAAAGACTATTCATTTTTAGAAGAAGCTGGAGTATTTGGAATTTATGGTCCAGGCACTAAAATTTCGAAAGCTGCACAAGAAATTTTAAATCTGCTAATAACAAGTCACCAATAATTTTTAATTTCGGCATAGAAATTGAATGAGGTTCTTAAAATTTATAAAAATGAAAAACATTAATTTAATCCTATTTCTTTTAACTAGCTGCTTAGCAATAGCTCAGCCAAAACTGTCATTTACAGAGTCGAAGTCAATTCTAATTTTAGATGACGAAAATCAAAACGAGAATCAAGTTACGTTTAAAGCAAGTTTTATAAACGATGGAACCAAGAAAACCGCTATGCTTTGGACGATTTCTGGAACGAAGGATAAAGATTGGCAATTCGTAAAGGGAAATGAAAAACTAGATCAAATAACGGTGGAATTCAATAAAGTTGGTGTTTATTCAGTTTCTAATACAGTAACATTCAACAAAAAAATCACACTCAAAGATGGCACAACGGAAGATGAGGAAGATGAAATTTCCGTGGAAAAGGAAAACGTAATAACAGTTACGAATAATTTGGATGAATTAACACAAATTCATGCTGACAGCAACTTTATTAAGTTGGTAAAAAAAGCCTCAGACTATGTTGTTAAACCAAAATACGCGAATGATCCTACCCCTCATATTTTTCTCGCTAAAGGTTACTACGGAATGTATAGAAAAGACCTTAAGGATGAAGCAATTCCTGATCCATTGGATGAAGCAATAACTTCTACGGCAACTGCAATTGAAATGGATATCAATGGTATTTTCAACACGACAATTCATAAAATATGGTTGAACAAATTTCAAAATGAAGTTGCAAGCATCAATGTTTTATTTAACCTTGAAGAAGAAAACAACTACCCAGTTTTTTACCAAGGTGAAAAAATTGAAAGAAAGTCCGAAATTAATGATCAAATGATGGAAGGAATTGAACAATATACATCAATAACAAAAAATCCATTAGCAAGCAAATTCCTCGAGGCAGCGATTCGTTATAATATGAAAGATGTCAAAACCTCCACTTTGATTTGGAAGGAGGAAACAAAAAATTTATTATCCTTAGAAAATTTGGATAATTATACGGAAACAGATTTAAAGGTATTAAAAACAGGACTTATATTAAGTGCTCAAATGCTTCAGAAAAAGGATGGTAATTCTACAGAAGCGTGTAAATTACTTAATAAAGCAAATGATTGGTTTGGAAAACAAAAGGACTTCTATTCGTATTACGAAAAAGTGATGAATAATTGTCAGCCGAAATAAACAACTAACGTTTAATAAAACTAATTAAAGGGAATTACACATTCCCTTTTTTCATTTAATTTCGTTAAAATGAAACAGATTCCGGCGTTTGTTAAAAATAAATATTTTATTACAAGTTTGGCTTTTTCTATCTATTTTCTCTTTCTTGATGATCTAGATATAATAACAATCATAAATCAAAAAAGTAAACTTTCAAAGTTGCAAGCACAACGCGATTTATTGGCAGAAAATTTAAAAGAAACCAAAAATACGCTTAAACGATTAAAAAATTTAAATTATCTGGAATCATATGCGCGGTCGCAAAAATTCTTCAAAAAAGATGATGAGGAAATTTTTGTAATTACTTTCGAGGAAAAGAAGAAGAAATAGGCATTACACCAATTTTGCGATTTGGGTAATAAAAAGATAAGATTTGTTCGAAATTATAGCCGTATTTAGCCATCCCCATTGCTCCCTCTTGACATAATCCCACACCATGTCCAAATCCCTTACCCTGAAGAACCAAGAATTCTCCTTCTTTTTTGCAACTGAAAAAGGTTGATTTCAATTTAAAGTCTTCCCTCAAATCTCTCAATGGAATTCCATAAACAGGATTAATGTAAAAAGCTTTCCGTTCATTCTGTTCAAAATTCACAGCGAGAGAATAACTCAATGAGTCCCAAGATGGAAAATTGTATTTGCTTTCTAAAAAA
>JBILIY010000358.1:0-2527 GCA_044368815.1 Crocinitomicaceae bacterium | reverse complement strand
TTGAATGATTCCCATAAGCTCTAAAAACAAAGATAGTTTTTTGTTTTGAAAGGAAACTTCACGTTTAATCATTACATTTGAATCGAAACACGTTTATTGAATTTTTCATGAAAAAAGTTTTAGTCATCTCCTATTACTGGCCGCCAAGCGGAGGCAGTGGAGTTCAGAGGTGGCTGAAATTCGTAAAGTATTTTAGAGAGTTCGGGATTGAACCAATCATTTTAACTGTTGATCCTGAGTATGCGAACTTCCCTGTTCTTGACGAATCTTTGTTTTCAGATATTCCAAATGGAGTCGAAATTCACAGAACACAAGCAAAAAGTCCTTTCGCCATATACTCAAAACTTAGAGGCCGAAAAGTTCCTCAAAGTGGATTTGCCGGAGACTCAAACCCAAATTTTATAGAGCGGCTTATGCGCTTTGTTAGAGGGAATTTTTTTATTCCAGACGCACGAATTGGGTGGAACAAATTCGCAATAAAAAAAGCGAAAGAACTCATTTTAAAACATGAATTGGATTGTGTAATCACAACTTCTCCTCCCCACTCTACTCAACTGATTGGACTAGAATTAAAAAATAGATTTAATCTGAAATGGATTGCCGATTTAAGAGATCCTTGGACCGACATTTATTACAACAAAGAATTGTATCGAACCAAATGGGCAGAAAAAATAGATAGGCAACTGGAAAAAAAATGTTTGGAGTCCGCTGACAATATTATTGTTGTTAGCGACTCGATAGCTAAACTTTTTAACAAAAGATACAACGGAATTAAATCTAAAATTTCAATTATCCCAAATGGATATGATGAAGCGGATTTTCAAAATAAGGTAGCATCGGAAACCAAGTATAATTACATTAGTTATATTGGAAATCTAGGGCCCTCCTATCCAATAAACAACTTTCTAATTGAATTCAACGAATTTTCTAGTAAGAATCCAAAATGGCGATTGAGATTTGTCGGCAACGTATTCAAGGATGTGAAAACCCAAATTTTGAATTCGGATTTATCAGAACGCGTGGAATTCATTTCCTACGTGGAACATAAAAAAGCAATTGATTTTATGATTGAATCGAAAGCCCTTTTATTGATCATACCTAACTCAGAGGAAAACAAAGGAATATTAACGGGTAAATTATTTGAATATTTGGCTGCAAAAAAACCGATTATTTTTATCGGACCAGAAGATGGGGATGCCGCAAAGATTCTTACAAACACTTCCAAGGTTCTAATAAAAAATCAAAAAAACATGCATTCATTACAAGATTTTTTGAACAATGTAAATCAAGAGACTATTAAATATGATTTTGAAAAGTATTCAAGAAAACAACTCACTAAGGAAATCGTTTCGTTAATTGTTTCAAATGAATGATTGATATCGAAGACTTTTAACCTGTAACATGTTATAACTTTTTTGATTTATTATGATTGTAACGGTTTAACAATTTATAACTTTGAAAAAAAAATCCCATGAGCGAGCAACAAAATGAAAGAAGTTCAAACGGTATTTATCTGATAATTATACTATTATTATTAGCCTGTTTAGCCGTATTCGCCTATCTCTATTCCGTTAAAAGGAAGGAATTTAATAATTGCAACAACGAAAACATCATTTTAAAGTCCGATATGCAAGGAATGAATGACATGATGCAAGGCTACGTAGGAAACATGTCTAATGATTTGAAAAAAGATTTTAAAAACATGTTGGCCACTTATGATAAATTGATTGAAAAAGACAAATCTAAAGCGGATAGCCTGAACATTCAAAAAGCACAAATTCAATCACTTTTGGATAAATTGAATTCGAACAAAAAATTATCTGCTTCAGAATTATACAAATTGAGAAAAGAAAATGAAACACTACGTGGAATTATGCGAAGTTATGTACGACAAATTGATTCATTAAACACCTTAAACATTAAACTTACCTCCGATTTGGATCAAACCACAACTAAACTTACTGAAACCTCCAATGAACGCGATCAATTTAAAAAAGAGGCTGAAGAAAAGAGTGAGAAAATAAAATTAGGAAGTCGCTTACAAGCTTATGGTTTTAAATCTGAAGCTTTACGAATGAAATTGAATAAAACTACGGAAACTACGGAAAAAGCAAAAAATGCAATTCAATTTAGAAGTAGTTTTACTATTTCTGAGAACTCACTCACTACACCAGGAAAAAAATCTGTTTATATGCAAATAATAGGCCCTGACGGAGAAGTTTTTCAAGCTAGTCCAAATAACAAATTCAATTCAGAAAATGGCACAATGGTTTTCTCTGACAAAAAGGACATTGATTACTCAAATCAGGCTGTTGATGTAACTATTTATTATGATCTGAAAAGCGAAACAGCAACAAAAGGAAATTATAAGGTTAAAGTATATTGTGATGGTACTTTAATTGGAACGGATAACTTTTCTCTTAAATAATATCAACAATGTCTGACGCTATCGAACAAGGATTCGTAGATTATTCTATCGCAGAAAGTGGAATCGCAACCATTACTTTTGGTCATCCTTTAAGTAATT
>JBILIY010000357.1:0-2538 GCA_044368815.1 Crocinitomicaceae bacterium | reverse complement strand
TGTAATGTTATCTAATCTTGCCATTCTGGCGGTTCCACCATTTTCATTTACTACTCGCCTCATTCCTTCAATTACTGGATGAAAATGCTTAGAGTCAACCATGGTATAATGTTTCTTTGAGTATTCCTGTAAAGGGCCTTTGTTCCCTATCGACTTCACAAAATGAGGAGTGTAAAACCATCCTTTGTTCGCTATAATTGCGGCTATATTTGCCATTTGTATTGGAGTAAGTTTCACCTCTCCTTGACCAATTGAAATTGAACGAATAGTTGAGAAAGCCCATTGATGATGTCCATACCACTTGTCGTAATATGACGAATTTGGTATTAACCCTGGACGCTGACCTGAAACATCAACTCCTAATTCTTTTCCCAGTCCGAAACTAGTCATATATTTATGCCAAAGGTTTAATCCAATTTCTGCATCCGCAAAAATGCTGGATTTTTTATTCTGTTGGATTATTCTTCGAACAACGGCATAAAAATAAGGATTGCATGAGTATTGAACAGCTTCAGGAATATTTCTTGCTGAGGAATGATTGTGGCAACCAACAACGCCTTTGTCACAGGCAAAACCTGAGTTTTCATCAATTACGCCTTCTTGCATTCCAATAAGAGATTGTACAAGTTTAAAGATAGATCCTGGCGGGTATTCGGCCTGCAAAGGACGCGGGAATAGTGGCATGTTTGGATCCAAGGCAAGTTTTGGATAGTTAAGCCCGATGTTTCTTTTACCTACCAACAAATTAGGATCAAAGGAGGGTGCGGATATCATGGAAAGAATTTCACCGGATGAAGGTTCGATTGCCACAATACATCCCTTTTTGTTCTGCATAAGTCTTTCTCCGTATGCTTGAATGATCATATCCATTCCCATTTTCATGGGCTCCGCTTGCTTGGATAAGGTATCGTATTTCCCGTCGGCATATGGTTCAATTGCATTATTCAGAGCCGATGTAACAACGTATTTAATTCCTTTTACACCTCTCAACTCTTTTTCATAAAAACGTTCGATTCCTGATCTACCAATGTTATTTGCTGGTTTGTAGAACCGATCCTGATCAATTTCCTCACGTGTCACCTCAGACAGATATCCCAAGATATTCGCTCCATTAGCGTATGGGTAATTACGCATACTGGTGACTTCTTCAAAAAAGCCGGGATAATTATCCAAATGCGGAGCGATTTTTGAAATTTCTTCCAAGGTCAATTCCTTGATAAATGGATATTTACGGATTTTTTGGTAGTTCGAAGTTCTTTTTCCCGAATGCTTGTTGTAGTATGTACCTTCTCCACTTCGAATGTCTTTGAATCGTTGTCGTACTTCCTCAACTGACCAACCGATTAATTTGGCGAATGAAGCGGTATCCAAATTTTTTATTTTCGCTTCACAAACCATGAGGTTGTAATATGTTCTATTTGAAACGATTTTACGCATATTTCTATCGAAAATAACTCCTCTTGGAGGAATGATTTCCTTCCTTTTTTCGGCAATTTCTTGAGCTATCAATGTCCAAGTGTCATCTACAACCTGCATGTAGAAAAGTCTTATTGTGTAAATTATCCCAACGAGTGCGACAAACGCAACGATAACATATCTCCTCGCGTCAAAATTCATTTTGCTTTAGACTTTTTGATTAGGAATGTTTGTAGAACAATACAAAATAAGTAAGAGATTATCACACTAAAAACCGTTTTTTGTAAGATTAACAGAAATTGGTCAAGTCGGAAAATTTCAATCAGGAAAAACCAAAAATGGTGAATTAGAATCAAATAACCAAATACAAATACAAACCATCGGCTACCCATATCAAAAATTGACGGTTCTTTCAATGGGTCATATCCTTCTCTTGGTCCGTAGAATTTGAAAATAATTGGACGCATGTATGCCATTAAAAGTAAAGAAGAAGCATGCAACCCATAGGTGTTTGAGAAAACGTCAATGATTAATCCAAGGCTAAAACCGAGAATCATTAATGTAAAAACACCAGTTTCGAATGGTAATAACATGATGAAAAGTGGGTGAACCATCAGATGAATCCCAAACCCAATTTCAATTTGATTGAAAACAAGCGATTGCAACAACACAATTACAACAAAACGGATGCTATTTTTTACAATTACATTCATTATAACTCTTCTTCATCTTCATCAGGAGGAATTTGACCTTCCAATGCTTTTTGTTCGTCAATTAACAAATTCTTTATAATGTAAACCCGTTGCAACGTTCTAAAATTTTCTGAAAATTTAACAACGACGTCCCAAAGAGGCTCTCCTTCAACTGGTTTCGTTTCATATACCTTCCCCACAGGCATGCCTTTTGGGAAGATACCCGACCCTCCTTTTGTTACCACTCGAGACCAACGTTTAATTTTTAGGTCATTCGAAATACCGGTAACAGATCCTTTTTTAGGGTCATGACCATCCCACTTTAAAAAACCAAACAAACCAATCGGCTCGATGGTCACATCAATGTTTATGTCTTGGGTTAAAACGGTCTTTACAACTGAATAGTGTTCACTCACGTTGTGGATGACAC
>JBILIY010000028.1:0-8585 GCA_044368815.1 Crocinitomicaceae bacterium | reverse complement strand
AAAAAAGTAAAAATCTTTGATTCAAACAATTGTTTGTTTCCTACTTTTTACGAAATTTGAACTAATCAATGTCTTCAAAAACGATTCATAGTATTGTCATTGGGGTGAAAACCTGGTTCAGATCTGATTTATCAAATCCAGAAAGCGAGAATTATTTTTATAATTATCAAATTTCAATTGAGAACAAAAGTGAATATCGTGTTCAGTTATTGAAACGATATTGGCGAATTGATCATTTGGCAATCGGGTCGAACGTTGTGACTGGTGAAGGTGTTGTTGGCGAACAACCTATTTTTGATACAAATCAGTCGTTCGAATACACAAGTGGTTGTGAGATCTGGAATGTAATTGGAAAAATGACAGGTTATTATACCTTTAAAAATTTGGATACGGGAGATACATTTGCTGTCGCCATTCCTGAATTTCAATTGGTGTTTCCTCCGCTTTTGAATTAAAACAATAAGGGTATTTACAAAGATTGAGTAATTTCATAAATTCTCTTCTTTAAAATAGGCAAATCATTCTTAATAATCTCCCAAACTATATGCGTATCTACTCCGAAATATTCATGAACAAAAACATTACGCATTCCAATAATTTGAGCCCATTCTATATCTGAAAATTTTGTTTTAGTTTCATCCGAAATATGATTTGCAGCTTCGCCGATTATTTCCATTTGTTTAATACAAGCGAATCTCATCATTGAATTCTTCATAAATTACTCAAAATCTGAACTAAGAAGATATGTTTCGACTTCTATTATTGCGTCCCAAATGTGATTTAGTCTCGCCTTATCACCTAGTTTACCGCGCATAAATCAATTTTTTTTCTTGATCAATAATGGGTTTCAAATACTGCGAAAGACCATTTGAAGAAACTAAATCAACCTTTAGATTAAGAATTTTCTGAAGATCTAGTTGCATCTGAATAAAACCGAGACCAATTTTTTGCGAGTAATCAAGATCAACAAGGATGTCTATATCGCTTTCATTATCAGCAGATTCTCGTGCATATGAACCAAACAAATAAGCTCTTAACACGGGTCGTGTGGACAGATATTGCCTTATCGCCTCTAATTTCGATTCATCAAGATTCATACATCAAAGTTAAAGATTATTTGTAAAATCAAATTTATCTATTCATTACTTCAATAATATGTAATTGACTGGTTTTCTTTTTCTTAAATAAAGATAAGAAATTCATAGATTAAAATTTCACGTAAACAACTTTCTTCGTTTCAAAGAATTCGCCTTCGAAAAAATCTTTCAAATTGTATTCTTTACTCCATTGTTTAACGGTTTTCATTTCCTCAGACAAATCGCCTCCTTTGAGATAGAGAATGCCATTGGGAATCGAATTTTTGGAGGTTTTTGAAACTTTTTTTTTCACCCAAGTAATGAATTCTGGCATTTGCGTTACAGCTCGACTAACCACAAAATCAAAGGTTCCATCTACTTTTTCAGCTCGTTCGTGAATTCCTGTTACATTTTTTAATCCAAGTTCATGAGCTACTTCATTCACGACTTTAATTTTTTTACCGATTGAATCAACTAATAAGAAATCGCAATCAGGAAATAGAATCGCCAACGGAATTCCTGGAAAGCCACCACCAGTTCCGACATCCATAATTTTAGTGTCTTTTTTGAACTGAATCACTTTGGCAATTCCCAAAGAATGCAATACGTGTCGTTCGTAAAAATTATCCGTGTCTTTTCTCGAAATAACATTGATTTGCTCGTTCCAATGAACATATAATTCCTGCAACTTCGAAAATTGCTCGATTTGTTTGGATGATAACTCCGGAAAATAACTTAAAATTAAATCAGATGGCATCTTTGGTCTTATCCATCATCGCTGCTAAAAAATCTCGGGCACGAAACAATTGTGCTTTAACCGTTCCTAAAGGAAGGTTCAATTGATCGGCAATTTCCTCGTAACTCAACTCCTCAAAATACCTTTTCTCGACTAAATCACGATACTTCGGTTTTAACTTACTCACCAACAAACGCATATGATCTACACGCTGGCCTTGCATGATCGTTTCTTCTGGATTCAAGGTCGTTGATTTTGCATCAATATGGATTTTTTCACCATCATCCATGACAATTCCTGTATCCATAGAAGTAAGTTGAACGCGTTTTTTACGAATGAAATCAATACTATTGTTCGATGCAATTTTAAATAACCAAGTACTGAAAGCAAAACTTGGAGAGTATTGATCCAAACGACTAAAAGCCTTTCCAAATGCTTCGATTGTCAAATCGTCAGCGTCATCCGTATTCTTAACCATCTTGAGCATCATGAAATAAATGGAATCTCGATAGCGGTCCATTAATTCAGCGTAGGCAGCTTGATTACCGGAACGTGCAGACTCAACAAGTTGTAGATCGAGCTTCGCTTTATCCGATAAATGTTCATTTTCTACCATCTATAATACTTTTGTCGTTCCGAAATGTAGTAAAGAACTGGCATCAAAAGGGCGTAAAATAAGTCCCAAAAAAGAAAGTAACGTACAAATCCCTTTTCTTTTAACTGACTCAAACAACGGCCTTGTATCCACCATTTATAAAGAATAACAATTACAAACAAGATGGCACTGAAGATGCGAAAGTTCTCACTAAAAAGCAAAGGAACGAATGAAAACCACATCATTAAGAGCGAGAATGGATATATTCCTAACAACCACTTTTTAATAACCTTATAGCGACTAGAAGTCGAATAGTGCCTTGTCTTTTGGCGTACCCATCGCGACCAACTCGGTGCTGCTGCAGAATAACAAAACGAATTAGGGTTGATATTGATTGTGTAATTCGACTTTTTAGCAGCTTCTTGAATAAATAAATCATCATCACCAGATGGTAATGCGTAATGCGATTTAAAACCGTTTACAGAATCAAAAACGCGCTTGGAATATGCCAAATTTCGACCAACACCCATGTATGGTAATTTAGCAAGAGCCATGGAAAAATAACTTACGCCAATCCAAGCAGTATCAAACCGAATCAGACGATTCAGAAAACCTTTACTTTTAAGATAGGGTCCGTACCCTATAACGATTTGTTTAGAGGAAGAAAAACGAGAAGTCATCTGACGGATCCATTGATTGCTTGATGGTTTACAATCAGCGTCAGTCAATAAAAAATGATCGTATTTAGCCGCTTTAATAGCAAGGGTGATTGGCAATTTTTTCCCCGGACGCAAATGTCTATTTCGACCTAGTTCAACTACTCGTAAATTGGCATATTGCCGACTAAAAGCAGTTAATAACCATCCACTATCATCAATCGATTGATTATTGACCACAACAACTTCATATTCAGGGTAATCCTGACTTAAAATAGCTGGTAAGTTATCGTATAAATTATCCGATTCATTTCTCGCTGCGATGATTATACTCACAGGAACCAATGGTTGATCCGAAAGAGATTGATCCTCCTTATAAAAGGCGAATTTTGCGTGAATGAAGGTGACATAAATAAACTGAACGACCAAAAACAAAATGAACACACCAAAAATGATGGTAAAAAGACTTAACTCAGGTTCCGGTATTATTGTCATCTTACTAATTGAATACAAAGATGACTTGACAAATTAAATAGCCGTATCTTTGTCAAAGGTATTTTTCAACATTTTTATGCACTTTGACCTAATACATCAAGATTCATCCACAAAAGCAAGAGCTGGATTGCTTCATACAGAACATGGAACGATTGAAACACCGATTTTTATGCCCGTTGGAACAGCTGGCACTGTAAAAGGAGTTCATCAGCAAGAATTGAGAGATGATGTTCAGGCGCAAATAATTTTGGGAAATACATACCATCTTTTTCTACGGCCAGGAACAGAGGTAATTGAAAAAGCAGGAGGTTTACACCAATTTATTGGTTGGGAAAGACCCATTTTAACAGATAGTGGTGGCTACCAGGTTTATTCGTTGTCTGGAACAAGAAAAATTAAAGAGGAAGGCGTAAAATTTCAATCGCATTTGGATGGAAGTTACCATGTTTTTACACCAGAAAGAGCAATTGACATCCAACGTTCAATCGGAGCCGATATAATAATGGCTTTTGATGAATGCACACCATATCCGTGCGAATATGACTATGCCAAACGTTCGATGCAGATGACTCATCGCTGGTTGAAACGTTGTTTCGAACAAATGGAGCGCACAGAACCGAAATATGGTTATGAACAAGCCTTGTTTCCAATAGTACAGGGAAGTGTTTACAAAGATTTGAGAACTGAATCTGCGGAGACAATTGCTTCATACAATGCAGTTGGAAATGCTATAGGCGGACTTTCGGTTGGAGAACCTGAAGATGAACTCTACGAAATGACGGATCACGTTTGTAACATTCTACCAAAGGATAAACCTCGTTATTTAATGGGCGTTGGGACTCCTTGGAATATCTTGGAATCAATAGCTTTGGGAATTGATATGATGGATTGTGTTATGCCAAGCAGAAATGCACGACACGGCTTGCTATTCACAAGAAATGGAACGATCAACATTAAAAATGAAAAATGGGCTATGGATTATAGTCCTATTGATGAAACCAGCGATGTATGGGTAGATCGTGTTTACACAAAAGCATATCTTCGACATCTTATAAAAGTTGGTGAATATTTGGGCATTCAAATAGCGACAATACATAATTTGGCCTTTTATCTTTCGTTGGTGAAAGAAGCTCGAGAAAAAATCATTACTGGAGAATTCGACGCTTGGAAAAATAGTATGGTAAAACAAATGAAACAAAGGTTGTAAATGCTCTCGATTTTAGATCGTTATATCATTCGGAAATTTCTATCCACTTTCTTTTTCATGCTGGGAATCATTATGCTTCTAGCGATGGTATTTGATGTTTCGGAAAAATTGAGTGAATTCATTTCAAACAAAGCTCCGATATCTGCGATTTTTACCGAATACTATTTCAATTTTCTGCTCTTCTATGGAAACATGTTTTCGTCGATGATCATTTTCATTTCGGTGATTTGGTTTACAGCGAAATTAGCTCAGGATACTGAAATTATACCCATGTGGTTTAGTGGTAAACCAATAACACGATTTTTACGACCTTACATTATAGGTGCATCGATTTTAATGATCATTTCATTGATTTTGAATCACTTTATTATTCCTAGGGCAAATAAAGTACGACTCGATTTTGAAGAAAAATACTACCGAGAAGTGATGCTTGTCGAGGATTATCACGCTGAATATCCTGGTAATCAATTGGTTTATTTCTCGAATTACTCAAATTCGGAGGATCAAGTTCACGATTTAACCATTCAAACTTGGAACGATAGCAATCAACCCGTTTCATTTCTTAAAGCGCGCTTAGCGAAAAATCACCCGGGAACAAATAAATGGCAACTTGTTGATTATTATGAAAAAAAACTCGATTTCCCAAAAGGAATAATTGAGCAAGGCGCAAAAAAAGATACAGTTTTTCAATTTAAAATTGAAGAAATGGCACAACGTGAAAATGTTGCAGAATCAATGACCTTTACTGAGCTTCGAGAAATGATTAAACGGGAGAAACAAAAAGGTTCTGCTAACATTCCGTTTTATGAAATAGAATTACATCAACGTACCTCCTACCCTTTTGCGGCATACATACTGACTATCATCGGTGTATCGGTTTCCTCACAAAAAAAACGTGGTGGAATTGGGATGAACATTGCTATCGGGCTAGGATTTGTTTTCGTTTATATTTTCGCAATGAAAATGATGACGGTTGCTTCTTTGAACGTAGGATTCCCTGCATTAATCGCCGTTTGGATTCCAAACTTCATTTTTAGTATTGTGGCTTATTTCCTTTATCGATTTGCACAGAAATGAAACGAGCTGCATTCGGAGTTTTTTATTTTATGGTTTTTTCAGTCAAAGCTCAAATTGTCAACATAGAAAACAAGCGTATTTATGACGATTCAGCAGGGATAAGCGGTTCTATTGCCGCAAATTTCAGCGCTGTTAGAAACCAAGATTTATTGCTTTCGGCAGGGCTAAAACCCTTAATTCAATATAAAGCACCTATGCATTACTATTTGCTTTATGCTGATTGGAACTATTCAAAAGGAGCCAACAATACTTTTTCAAATGCGGGAATGATTCATTTTCGGTACGCTTATCGTTTAAATAAAATTGATAAACACCATCAGAAAAGCCCTTGGAAATTGGAAGCCTATGCTCAAGTTCAATACAATCAATTATTGAGACAAAAACTAAGAGCGCTGAGTGGTGGTGGAATTCGTTGGAAAATAGTTGACACGAAAGGTAGTCGTTCTTTTCTCGGTTCTTCGGCTTTTTACGAATATGAAGAACTTTCAACTTTGGAAATAAATAAACAAATTAGATGGAGTAATTATTGGTCCTGGTTTATAAATATAAACAACATCACTTTTACAGGTGTAAATTATTACCAGCCGAGCATCAACGATTTCAAAGACACGCGATTCATGGGGCAATATACGTTTGGCTATCGTTTAAAAAGAAACATTTCTCTTCGTGCCGACTTTATGATTTTTTACGATTCAAAACCAGCTCAAAACGTGAAAAACACGGTGTTTAATAGTTCGTTTGGACTTCAGATCGGATTGGTTGATTAGACAAACTCAGCCAATTCCATCCATCGCTCTGTTTTCTGTTCGATTTCCTCTGCGATTTTTCCAAGTTTGATTCCCAAATCATAGATTTCCTGATTGGATTTCGTTCCTTGTGAAAGTTCATCCGTAATTGTGCTTTTTTCAGATTCCAGCTTTTCAAGGTCTTTTTCAATTTGCTCGTATTCTTGCTTTTCTTTGAAAGATAGTTTTCTCTTTTCAGGTTCTTTTGCTACGATTTCAACTTTTGCCTCTTTAACTTCAACAGCAGCTAAATTCTTACTTTCTCTTTTTTGATTAGTTTGTTCTTTTCTAAAATCTGTATAATTCCCAACGATATCACGAACTTTTCCTTCTCCTTCAAAAACGAACAAATGATCTACCATTTTATCCATAAAATAGCGGTCGTGTGAAACTACAATCAAGCAGCCTTGAAAGTTGCGCAAGTATTCTTCCAAAACGGACATAGCGAAGATATCCAAGTCGTTTGTCGGCTCATCGAGAATTAAAAAATTTGGATTACTCATCAGAACACGTAACAACTTCAACCTGCGTTTTTCACCCCCACTCAACTTGTGAACGAAATTGTAGTGCATATCGCGCGGAAAAAGAAAACGCTCTAAAAGTTGCGCCGCAGAAAGTTGTCGTCCTTTCTCAAGTGGAATATATTCTGCAACTTCCTTAACCACATCGATCACTTTAAAATCATCCGGAACTTTGATTAAATCTTGGCTGTAATAACCAAAAACAACCGTTTCACCAATGACAATTTTCCCTGAATCAACGGGCTCTTGTTCTAAAAGCATTTTAAGAAAAGTTGTTTTTCCCGCTCCATTGTTTCCAACAACGCCAAGTCGTTCTTGACGCTGCACGTTGTACGTAAAATCCTTTAAAATTACTTTCTCTCCGAAAGCCTTTCCTACTTTGTGAAACTCAACGATTTTTGTTCCAAGACGTTCCATTTTTACAGGCAAGTCCAATTCATCTTCATCCAATCGCTGACTTGCTACTTTTTTTATATCCTGAAAGGCATCTACCCGAGCTTTTTGTTTAGTTCCGCGGGCTTTTGGCTGACGACGAATCCAATCCAGTTCTTTTCTGAATGTGTTTTTAGCTTTTTCAACTGTAGCTTGTGTTTGCTCCTCGCGTTCTGCCTTTTTCTCCAAATAGTAAGAGAAATTACCTTTGTATTTGTAAATCGTTTTATCAGCAAGTTCAAAGATGCAATCACAAACAACTTCCAAAAAATAACGATCGTGTGTCACCATTAAAATCGTAGATTTTGAAGATGCCAAATAACCTTCCAACCACTCAATCATATCCAAATCCAAATGGTTTGTCGGCTCATCCAACAATAAAAAATCAGCATCAGAAAGTAAAACTTTAGCAAGAGCTACCCGCTTTTTCTGCCCTCCAGATAAAGAACCAATCATTTGACCAGTATCCTCTAATTTCAAAACGGAAAGAATTTGTTGCACCTTCACTTCGGTGTCCCATGCATTTAAATCCGTAATTTCCTGATATAAACCTTCGAGTGTCTTTTCGTCGTTATTTTGAACAGCAATATTATATCGTTTGATGACATTGAGCTCCGGCAAATCATGGTCAAAAATCGACTCCAAAATAGTCTGATCCTCACGCATCAATTCAGTTTGCTCCATGAACGCCACACGAATATCCTTTCTGAACACAATTCTTCCATTGTCAAACGATTCCAACCCCATCAAGCAACGTAACATGGTCGTTTTCCCTGAACCATTCTTTGCGACAATCGCCACTTTCTGTCCTTGATCAATCCCGAAGGTTAAATCTGTAAAAATGACTCGTTCACCAAAAGACTTGGTTAGATTTTCAACGGAAAGATAATTCATGTTAATTCTATTTAATTAAATCGAAATAAATAAAGGAATAAAATACCTATTGTATGATTTGATTTATATTATGAAATCGAAAACAAAAGTAAAGTTTAATTCGGCTAGGGA
>JBILIY010000356.1:0-2540 GCA_044368815.1 Crocinitomicaceae bacterium | reverse complement strand
CATTACATTGAATCTTCTATGACTCCATATATTATTGAAGAGCGACCATTGAATATGACTCAAATGGACGTATTCTCAAGATTGATGATGGATCGAATAATCTTTCTTGGAACAGGAATTAATGATCAAGTAGCTAATATAATTAATGCGCAATTACTTTTCTTGGAGTCAGTAGATGCAAAAAAAGATATTCAAATTTATCTTAATTCTCCAGGGGGTTCTGTTTATGCTGGCTTAGGAATTTATGATACAATGCAATACATTCGTCCAGATGTGGCAACAATTTGTACAGGAATGGCGGCTTCAATGGGTGCTGTTTTATTGTGTGCAGGAGCTGACGGAAAGAGAAGCGCATTAAAACATGCTCGTGTAATGATTCACCAACCATTAGGAGGAGCTCAAGGGCAAGCAAGTGACATTGAAATAACTGCCAGAGAAATTCAAAAGTTGAAGAAGGAGCTATACGATATAATCGCTTCACATTCGAAACAAACGTATGATAAAGTTTGGGCTGATTCTGATCGTGATTATTGGATGACATCTGAAGAAGCTAAAGAATATGGAATGGTAGATGAAGTACTATTAAGAAATCCGAAATAATTAGATGGCGAAGAAGGATACAACTTGTTCGTTTTGCGGCGCAACCAGAAATGACGTTAACATGCTTATTGCTGGTGTTTCAGGTCATATTTGTGATAGTTGTGCAGTACAAGCAAATAATATCATTCAGCAGGAATTAAATCACACTACCAAACCGAAGGAGACTCTTACCAAGTCAAAAAAGATTTCTCTCCTTAAACCTGTTGAAATTAAAAAACATTTGGACGAATATGTCATTGGTCAAGATACAGCAAAAAAGGTTCTCTCCGTTGCGGTTTACAATCATTTCAAACGATTGAATTATTCACCAAAAGTAGATGATATTGAAATTGATAAATCAAACGTGATATTAGTTGGTCGAACTGGAACAGGTAAAACGTTGCTTGCTAAAACTATTGCTAAATTGCTGAATGTTCCTTTTTGTATAGCTGATGCGACGGTATTAACGCAAGCTGGATATGTTGGCGAAGATGTTGAGAGTATATTGTCTCGTTTACTTCAAGCTGCAGACTATGATGTTGAGCAAACTGAAAAAGGAATCGTGTTTATCGATGAAATAGATAAGATTGCTCGAAAAGGTGATAACCCGTCTATAACAAGAGACGTTTCTGGTGAAGGTGTTCAACAAGCTTTATTAAAGTTATTAGAAGGTACTATTGTTAGCGTGCCGCCGCAAGGAGGAAGAAAACATCCTGAGCAAAAACTAATTCAAATAGATACAAAAAACATTTTATTTGTTTGTGGTGGAGCATTTGATGGTATCGAGCGAATTATTGCAAACCGAGTTAACAGACAAACAATAGGATTCAGTCAAGTTCAAGAAATTGCAATTGAAGATGATTCATTATTAAAATACATCACCCCATCAGATGTGAAAGATTTTGGTTTAATTCCAGAGTTAATCGGTAGGTTTCCTGTTTTGTCTCATCTCGATCCTCTTAAGCGTGAGGATTTAAAAAGAATTTTAACTGAACCGAAAAATGCCTTAATCAAGCAATTTGTTCGACTTTTTGAATTGGATGGAATTAAACTAACTTTTGATAAAGATGTTTTGGATTTTATTGTAGACAAAGCAGTTGAGTTTAAACTAGGCGCTCGCGGATTAAGATCTATATGCGAAGCAATTTTAACTGATTCAATGTTTGAATTACCGAATTCAGATTTGAAAAATTTCAATGTAGAGCTATCTTATGCAATAGGTCAATTTAGTAAATCTAAAATAGCCCAATTAAAAGTAGCGTAAACAATTTTGAAATAAACTTGTATTAACTATTTTTGCATCCTTGTTTATTAATATGAAGACATTACAATTTAGAGAGGCGCTTCGAGAAGCCATGAGTGAAGAAATGAGAAGAGATGAACGAGTATTTCTTCTTGGTGAGGAGGTTGCTGAATACAACGGGGCCTATAAGGTCTCTCAAGGTATGCTGGATGAATTTGGCCCGAAGAGAGTTATTGATACCCCAATTGCAGAGCTTGGTTTCGCAGGAATAGCTGTGGGGGCCTCTATGAATGGATTGAGACCTATCGTTGAATTCATGACTTGGAACTTCGCCATTCTTGCAGCTGACCAAATTATTAATTCAGCTGCGAAAATGCTACAAATGTCAGGAGGTCAATATCATTGTCCAATTGTATTTAGAGGTGGAAATGGACAAGCAGGGCAGTTAGCAGCAACTCACTCACAGAGTTTTGAAGCTTTTTATGCTCATGTTCCGGGGTTAAAGGTAATTACTCCATCAAACCCGGCAGATGCCAAAGGTTTGTTGAAAGCTGCTATTCGAGATGAGGATCCTGTTGTTTTTCTTGAATCAGAGAAAATGTATGGTGATAAAGGAGAAGTTCCTGAAGGAGAGTATATCATTCCAATCGGTGTTGCAGATGTCAAAAGAAAAGGTGTCGATGCTACAATAGTTTCTTTTGGAAAAATAATTAAAGTA
>JBILIY010000355.1:0-2541 GCA_044368815.1 Crocinitomicaceae bacterium | reverse complement strand
GAGATAATAATTGGTTGGTTCAGAATGAAAATATGAATAAACAATTTACTACGACTCATTCGGCCAATTTACAAATGAAAGCAACTTTAGAACCATTTAAAGATTTTAATATCAACCTGAATTTAAACAGAAATTACAGCCGTAATTCCGGGGAATTTTACCGATGGAACCCTACATCAAGCGCTTTTGAAAGTCAAAGTAAATTTGAAACATCCACTTTAACTTATTCGACGGTAACCTTCGGAACTGCATTCACAAAAGAAGGTCGAGCCTATCAATCCGATATTTTCCAACGCTTGCTGGATAATCGAAGTGCTGTTTCACAACTAATTGGGGCTTCAAATTCCAATTCAAATTTGCTTCCAAATCAATTCTATGATGGGTACTCTGGCTCACAACAAGAAGTTGTTATTGGTGCTTTCTTGACTGCTTACACAAATTCCGCAGTAAACTCCAGAAATATCAATCCGCTAAACAATATTCCATTACCAAACTGGACCATCAACTACAACGGCTTGACGAAGTATGAATTCACTAAAAAATTCTTGAAATCATTCACGCTCAAGCATTCTTATTCTTCAACTGTAACAGTAGGTGGAATGCAAACAAACCTAAATGCTGCAGTTGATGCAAACGGCAATGCCACAGCGCTGGACTTGAACAACAACTACATTGCTCCAATGCAGGTTCAGAATATTGCTATTTCCGAAAGATTCTCACCTTTAATCGGTGTGAACGCAACTTGGACATTATTCGGCAAAACATTGATGACCAACTTCGAATACAAAAAGGACCGAAATGCAACTCTTTCGCTTGCTAACAATCAGATATCAGAAAATCTAGGAAAGGAAATTGTAATTGGAACAACATTTACTTATCCAAAATTAAAACTACCAGTTCGTTCCATTAAACCAAGTGATTTAATTGTCAATTTAAACCTTGGCTTCAAAGACAACCTAACTGTAATTCGTAAAGTTGTTGAAAACACAAATCAAGCAACTGCAGGACAAAAAACGGTCAATATTAAAATCGACGCCAATTACAAACTGACCGAGTTCTTAACTGCGATTTTCAATTACGAACAAGGGATTATAAATCCGAAAGTGCAAACGAGTGTTCCAACAGGAAATTTGAAAATAAACCTTGCTATTCGTTTTGATTTGAACGGACTTCGATGATTCTAATAAGAAAAGCAATTCCAGGTGATGAGCAAGCAATTTTTGGTTTAATTAATGAATTGGCCTTGTATGAAAAAGCACCTGAACAAGTTACAAATTCAGCCGAACAGCTTGGTATAGATTTGTTCCAAGATAAAATTTGTGAGGCAATCGTTGCGTCCAAAAATGATCAAATAATTGGCTTTGCTTTATATTATATTTCATATTCAACATGGAAAGGCAGATGTCTCTACTTGGAAGATTTTTACGTGCAAGAAGTTCACCGCAAATATGGAGCCGGTGGAATGTTATTCGATAAAGTCGTCGAGATTGCAAAAGAACTTGGTGTCAAACGAATGGATTGGCAAGTGTTGGAATGGAATCAGTTGGCATTAGATTTTTATAAAAAGCGCAACTCGACCTTGGATTCTGAATGGGTGAATGGTCGTTTGTTTTTTTAGCAAGTTTTCACTTTAAAAAGCATCTAACTTACAATTGAGTGAGCTTTTAAATATCGTAGCTTTAAGGTCTCAAGATCAAAGAGAATTTGAAAAACTCGTTGTTCAATTTGAGAAACAAGTCTTTAATTTGGCTGCTTATTTATTGAATAACAAATCAGATGCTGAAGACGCTACGCAAGAAGTCTTTGTCTTGATTTATCAATCGTTAAACAATTTTAAAGGTGATTCAAAAATTTCTACTTGGATTTATCGCATTACCATAAATAAATGCAAAGAAATCATTCGGCATAAAAGCCGTAAAAAAAGGTTTGGTATCTTAATTGACCTGTTTGAACAAAGCAATTCGTCATTAAAAGCGGAAGATCTAACTCCAGAGGAAATACTTTTTGAAGATGAACGAACCAATAAACTTTTATCCGCCATTGAATCACTTCCTGAAACTCAACGAATCGCATACACACTTCAGAATATGGAAGACTTTAGTTACAAAGAAATTGCTGAATTAATGCAGGTATCCGTTTCCTCAGTAGAATCTCTAATTTTTAGAGCTAAGAAAAATTTAAAATCGAAACTCGAAGTTTATTTTAAAAATAACTGATTTATGAGCAAGAATATTAAAAATCTATCATCAAATAGTCAAATGAATTCAGATCAAAATATGGAAGATTTGTTGAACCATAAATTCGAAGAACGAATTGATGTTTCAAATAAACTGCACCAACGTATTCTTGAATCAACGATCATTAAAAACGAGACAAGAAATACTAATTGGTATGTTGCTGCCGGATTAGCGATTTTGATTAGCCTCAATATTTTTTCCATCCAAACATACCGCAAGCAAGTCAAAAATGAACGATTAAAAGAATACTATACGAACAATTGGAATAACTCATCTATTTATTAATTATGAAGAATAAGTTTAC
>JBILIY010000354.1:0-2551 GCA_044368815.1 Crocinitomicaceae bacterium | reverse complement strand
CACAACACTCGGTTTGGATTGGAATATGAGTATTTCAGAAACTCGGGAATTAGTTGGTGAATCAAAGACTTTACAAGGTAATTTGGATCCGTGTGTTTTGTATGGAACAAATCAAGTTGTGGAGAATGAGACAATTAAATTGCTAAAATCGTTTGAAAGTCGAAGACATATTGTAAATTTGGGTCACGGAGTTTATCCGGATATTGATCCTGAAAAGGTAAAAGTATTTATTAAAACTGTTAAGAATTATGAAATCTAATGGCGTAAAATTTGGGATTGTTTCAGTTGCTTTTTTTGCAATTGGTTCTGTCAATCCATTATTGTCTCAAAAGAGTTCTTTGCGCGAGATCTTTAGACAAGGATTTGAATCAACTGTTGACAAGGAAAAACCTGCTGAATTGGGGTCAATCGAATTGGTAGAAAATGGTGTGAATTCTCCAACTGAAACGAAAGCAGATTTGTTTTCCAAATCAGGCTCAGGGGATGTTCTTGTTCCTGAAAATGCAATGGGAGTTGAAGAGGCGATTAAAGATGTTGGAGGAGAAAATTACGCAGGTGTTTATTTTTATAAGCCAGGTAAAGCATCGAAAGAGAGAACATATATTACAATTCCAATTATTAAAGGAAAGGAAGCACAAACTCTGAAAAAAGGGTTGACATATTGTGTTGAATTTTCAGTTTCACTTTCGGAATCGTCAAAATTTGCAGTTAACAATATTGCAGCACATTTCTCTAAGGAGTCTCTAACATCTGATGGTGTTGGATACATTATCAAATCTGAAAAAGTAATGAAAGGTCAAGGTAATAAGATTTATACAGGTTTTTACGGATGGGAAAAAGTTTGTAATATTTATACCGCAAAAGGTGATGAAAAATTTATCACGATTGGAAATTTTGATGGGAATGAGCAGACTCAGTTCACACAAGTTAAAAAACCAAAGGATAGTCAAGTAGATCAATTACCTCACGCATATTACTATGTTGACAATGTAATTATTAGTTTAGTAACCAAGCCTGAGCACTGTCCTTGTTATAATGCGAATCCTCAGAAAGTTGAAGAGACTTATTCTACGCTTATTTATACAAATAATCCAGAGGTAACAGAAAAGATGTCAATGTCTGATAAAATTGGATTGTATGACGTTTATTTTAGATTTGGAAAAGCATCATTCACAGACAATGCAAAGGAAATGATGAATTTAGTTGTGGAAGAAATGAAAGCTAATCCTTCAATTCGATTAGAAGTCCAAGGGAATAGAGATGCTACCGAAGGGAAAGCAGCAGAAGCAAATCCGGATTTCGAAGATATGGACAGAAAGCGTACCTCAGCTGTTGTAAAGTACTTCGTGTCTCAAGGAATTGACGCAGCGAGATTGGTTGAAAGGAATAATGGTGCTGATGTCGCGAATCCAAAGATTGACAATGTTAATGATGATCAAGAAATTCAAGATGCCAAGAATCGACGTGTAAGTTTCAAGGTCTTGAAATAAAACTATAAAAAATTAGATTAAAGGGCTTCGGGAAATCGAGGCCCTTTTTATTTTACATATTTCTTCGGTATTGACCGCCAACTTGAAACAACGCATTCGTAATCTGTCCCAAAGAAGCATACTTGCAGGTTTCCATCAATTCTTCAAACATATTTCTATTTTGAACAGCTGCTTCTTGAACGTTTTTGATTCCTTCTTTTGCTGCTTTTGAATTTCCATTTTGAAGTTCAACTAACATTGAAATTTGATACTGTTTTTCTTCTTCGGTAGCTCGAATAACTTCTTTCGGTAAAATAGTTGGGGAACCTTTGGAACTCAAGAATGTGTTTACACCAATAATTGGAAATTCCCCCGTATGTTTCAAAGTTTCATAGTAAAGAGATTCTTCTTGAATTTTGGATCGCTGATACATTGTTTCCATTGCGCCTAAAACTCCTCCACGTTCAGTAATGCGATCGAATTCAGATAGAACGGCCTCTTCAACTAAATCGGTTAATTCTTCAATAATAAATGAGCCTTGCAATGGGTTCTCATTTTTAGCCAAACCTAATTCGCGGTTGATGATTAACTGAATTGCCATAGCTCGTCGAACCGATTCTTCTGTTGGAGTTGTAATTGCCTCGTCATAAGCATTCGTATGTAACGAGTTACAATTGTCATAGATTGCATAAAGTGCTTGAAGTGTCGTTCGAATATCATTGAAATCTATTTCTTGTGCATGCAATGAGCGACCAGATGTCTGAATGTGGTATTTCAACATTTGAGCACGTGAATTCGCACCATATTTTTTCGAAAGTGCTTTCGCCCAAATTCTTCTTGCTACTCGACCAATGACCGCGTATTCAGGATCAATTCCATTCGAGAAGAAGAACGATAAATTCGGACCAAAATCGTTAATGCTCATTCCACGGCTTAAATAGTATTCAACATAGGTGAATCCATTTGCCAAGGTAAATGCGAGTTGTGTGATTGGATTTGCTCCTGCCTCTGCAATGTGATATCCTGAAATAGAAACGGAGTAGAAATTACGAACACCATTGTTGATGAAATACTGCTGAACG
>JBILIY010000352.1:0-2556 GCA_044368815.1 Crocinitomicaceae bacterium | reverse complement strand
CTAATCCGGCAAATACTCAAACGAACATTGCACTAAACTTAAAATCTTCCTCCGAAGTTGAGTTAAGGATCCTTGATCTTTCAGGTAAGTTAATGGCTCAAAGAAACTATGGATTATTAGAGGGGAATACAAACATTACGCTACACACAACAACCTATTCTTCAGGTATTTACATTATAGAAACAACTATTAATGGTAAGAAGATTCAAAAGAGGTTAATAGTAGAATAAATAGATTTTAACTTTAGTTTGAGATGGGTAGCCTTTTGGGTACCCATTTTTATTTAAAAAACATGTTAAAAACGACAACGAAAATCACAGTTTTACGTTAATACATTAAGATTGTGATAAAGCAGACTTTCATATTAGTTTTGATCGTTTTAACGAGGCTTAATTTTGTGTTTTCACAACTAATTACGAATACGGGTACATCTCCTTTAGGTTTGGTTCAAAACGTTCTACTAGGGCCCGGCGTTACGGTATCAAATATTATGTATAATGGTAGCCCGTCATCCATAGGTTCATTTACCGCAACAGGAACTAATTTAGGTATTAATCAAGGCATTGTCATGACGACAGGAACCGTCCTAAATAATGGATCAGGGCCACATGGGCCAAATAATCAAGCTGGAGCTGGAATTGATAATGGAGCCGGTGGTTCGGGGCTTTTGACCAATTTGATAAACGGCGTTCAAACTTACAATGCCGCTATTTTGGAATTTGATTTCATTCCATATTCAGATACTGTAAAATTCAAATATGTTTTTGGTTCGGATGAATACCCAGAATTCGCCCCTCCAAATAATTCAGGTTACAACGACGTTTTTGGATTTTTCATTTCTGGGCCCGGAATTGCGGGAATTCAGAACATTGCAAGATTACCAAACAACGGAAGTATCGTATCCATTAACAATGTGAATGCAATTACGAACTCTTCTTTTTACAACTTTAATGGTGACGGAAACACGGCGCCATATAACTCAAATCCGTTCTATATTCAATATGACGGTTTCACAGACGTCTTGACTGCGGTTTCTAAGGTTCAATGTGGACAAACGTACCATTTAATTCTAGCAGTTGCAGATGTGGGCGATGGACAATGGGATTCAGGAATATTTTTAGAAGCAAACAGTTTGTCATCAAAAACACCGGTATCAATTAATTATACAATTTCCGACACGCTTTTCAGTTCTCCTTCCATAATGGCGGAAGGATGCGTTTCTGCAACAGTGACACTTTCAAGAGAAAGCAATTTGAGCACCTCATTAACGATTCCGATTCAAGTAAGTGGAACGGCAACCAATGTCGACGATTATTCAGGAATCCCATCAAGTGTGACTTTTCAACCGGGTCAATCACAGATAACATTTAACATTATAACCAATCCTGACTTACTAAATGAAAATCAAGAGAGTATAATCCTTTCATTTTTATTGACCGATCCGTGCGGAAATTTAACACCACAAAACATTACTCTTACCATTCAAGACGTTCAGCCTTTAAATGTAACCATCAATGACCCTGTTGTTCCTTGTCCTGGTGACAATATCACATTGTTAGCCTCAGTATCAGGTGGTTTGGCGCCTTATAATTACAGTTGGAGTAATGGTCAGACGGGTAACTCAATCAGTTTATCCCCAACAATTTCCGGAACATACTCAGTAACAGTGACCGCTCAGTGCTCAAGTTTTAGCGCATCGGACACTGTATTTGTAACGGTGCCTGAATATCAACCGCTTGAAATTAGTGCTTCCAATGACATTTCTAACATTTGTCCTTATGTTGATGAAGTTTTCACCGTCTCTGCCTCCGGTGGATCAGGGACATATGATTACGTTTGGACCAGCAACGGTTCTTTTATTTCCAATTTGGATTCGATTATTGCGCGTCCAGCGGTAACCACAAATTACATTATAACGGTTTCTGACGAGTGTGGTTCGGTGGTTTCAGATACAATAACCTATACCATTTTAAGTCCACCACTTTTGACTTCAATCAATTCAATTCCTGAAATATGTCCTGGGGATAGCGCATTCATTTCGGTTAATGCTCTAGGGGGATTTGGAAATTACCACTATTATTGGGAAGCTACCGGAGATACTGTGTCTGGAATTTGGGTAAAACCTTATTCAACATCTTCTTATATTGTGCAGGTTTCAGATGATTGCCAAACATTTAGCGTCCCAACAATCGCTCAGGTAATTGTGGTTAAACCAGACGCGGATTTCGGAATATTTAGTCAAAACCTTATGGAGGGCCTACCAGTCACTTTTCAAAATTTAACCTTAAATGGCTATGTATATGATTGGTATTTCAGTGACGGAGGATATTCAACATTGGTAAACCCTTCTCACGTTTTTGATTCACCTGGAGAATATATAGTAACACTTGTTGCAACTGATGCAAAAGGTTGTGTTGATAGTATTACTAAACCAATCACAATTTACGAAGAGTTTTACATTTATATCCCAAACTCATTTTTTCCTGATGGAGATCGTTACAATGAATATTTTTCAGGAAGTTTTATCGGAGTAAAGTCGATAAAAATGGAAATTTT
>JBILIY010000351.1:0-2558 GCA_044368815.1 Crocinitomicaceae bacterium | reverse complement strand
ATAAAAAATACCAAAATAAAGGATTTACTGTTTTTTCCGTTTCCTTGGATGAGGACATGAATGCATGGAAAAGCGCCATTCAAAAAGATGGCTTAGTATGGCCCAATCACGTGAGCGATTTGAAAGGATGGCAAACACCACTGATTAAGACTTATGGATTCGAAGCAATTCCTTTCACTGTTTTGGTGAACAAAGAAGGAAAAGTCATTGGAACCAATTTAAGAGGCGAACAATTGGAACAAAAATTGGAAGAACTATTCTAAAACGAAATGAAAAAAATACTTATTATTCTTGCGATTTCAATTTTTGGAGGAACAACGTGGTCTCAGTCCGAAATAGATGTTAAAATTTCAGGCACTATTTTTAATTCGAAAGTTGACACATTTAAAATTTCACAATTTTTTGGATCCTATTTTAAAGATTACGTAAATATTCCCGCAGATAAAAAAGGAAATTTCAGTTATACAGGCAAATTACCATTTGAAGATTTTTATTTTTTACGTGTTGGAAACCAAAATGTAAACCTTATTATTCGCGATAAAAGTGATTTGAAAATTTATGGCGACGGGAACAAGATTCGTGAATTCTGCAACATAATCGGCTCAGATGAGTCAAAAGCTTTTCACGATTTTTCGTTTATCGCAGATAATTGGAAAATGAAATCTGACTCTGCGATGACGGCTCTGCGACAAGATCCTAGTCGTGAAAAAGCAATCAATGAATATATGCAAGGACAATTTATGTCGTACCAGCAAGAATTTCAAAGTTTTGTGAGTTCCAATCCAAATTCTCCGGCTTTAATTCTTGCTTTAAACAATATTGATATTGAACAAAATTTCAAAGACTATGAAAATTTGATGCTTCAAGTTGAAAAATCATTTCCGAATAGTCCAACGGTTAAAAGTTATTTTCAAAATTACTTGACAAAGAAAAAGCAAATTGAAGATGCCGTGCTATTGGCTCCAGGTAAAATGGCACCTGATTTTGAAGAACTAGGTACGGATCAAAAATCGAAGATTAAATTATCTGATTTAAAAGGTAAAGTTGTTTTAATCGATTTTTGGGCGTCTTGGTGTGGACCTTGTAGACGAGAAAATCCAAATGTTGTCAAAACTTATGATAAATACGCCAAGGAAGGATTTACTATATTGAGCGTATCGCTTGACACAGACAAAACAAAATGGATAGATGCTATTCAGAAAGATAAACTTACTTGGCCAAACCATGTTAGCGATTTAGGAGGATGGAATAGCAAAGTCGCACGCTTGTACCAAGTGTCAAGTGTTCCATTTACCGTATTAGTAGACCGCGAAGGTAAAATCATTAGAACAAATCTCCGTGGAGAAGCACTTGAATCAGAATTAGCCAAAATTTTCGGTCATTAGCAATGAATGAACCAAGCGGTAAATATCATTATTTCGCTTCCGATTTTCATTTGGGTGTTCCTTCTTATGAGTCTAGTTTAGTTAGAGAAAAAAAAATCGTTGCTTGGTTGTGTGCGATAGAAAAAGACGCAAAAGCTATTTATCTTGTTGGTGACATTTTTGACTTTTGGTTCGAGTACAAACATGCTATTCCAAAAGGTTTTGTTCGCTTGCAAGGAAAAATAATAGAACTAACAGAAAAAGGGATTCCTGTACATTTCTTTCTTGGAAATCACGATATGTGGATGTTTGACTACTTCAAAAAAGAATTAGGTGTAGAAATACATCCGAATGAAATTGAGATAGAAATCAACCAAAAATTGTTTTACATTGCTCACGGAGATGGTCTAGGACCAGGTGATAGAGGATATAAACTCGTTAAAAAAATTTTCCGGAATCCTTTTTGTCAATGGGCATTTGCCAGGCTGCACCCAAACTTCGGGATTCCTTTAGCAAAATATTTTTCAAAAACTAGCCGGAATAGCACGGGTGATGATGACGCTCATTTGAATTCATTGGATAAGGAATGGCTTTATCAGTTTACCAAATCAGCACAAAAAGCCAAGCTCCGTGACTTTTATATTTTCGGGCATCGCCATCTGCCGCTAAAATTTGAAATAGAACATACGACCTACTTTAATCTGGGTGAATGGTTAAATTTTTGCACTTTCGGACGTTTCGACGGAGATAAATTTGAATTAATGCAATGGAAAGAAAATCAAATAATTCCTTTCAAATCCATTTCGGAATAAATTATGAGTGTTGATTGGAATGTTTCATCTGTTGATCAGTTACCAAGATTAGCTGATGAGTTTCTGAAACTTATTTCTTCTCCAAGATGTATAGCACTCAATGGTGAAATGGGCGCGGGAAAAACTACTTTCATTCACGCTATTTTGGATTCGCTTGAAGTAAATGAATTCGAAGGATCACCTACCTTCGCAATCATTCAAGAGTATCCAGTTTCTACAAAAGGCAAGATTTATCACATGGATTGTTATCGCATCAAGTCAATCGAAGAAGCTATTGATATCGGATTAGAAGAAATTCTAGAAGAGAAAAGTTACATATTTATTGAATGGGCTGAAAAAATTGAGCCATTACTTCCAAATAACGTAATTTGGGTGAATATTC
>JBILIY010000349.1:0-2560 GCA_044368815.1 Crocinitomicaceae bacterium | reverse complement strand
AAGTCGCTTCATTTCGATTGGAATTTGCCAAAGTGGCGCGTTTCGAAATTCCGTATTTCCATAAGAAGAAAAACCACGATGTATGAAACCAACATTCGTAATCCCTGCTTTTTGGATACGCTCCAATGCACCAATCCAAAGTTTAATATCTGGATTCACCGGGTTTTTAATATAAACCATGGCATTCGTACCTTTCAAAGCATCTGCTACTTGTTGAACACTGAATGGATTAACAGAAGTGCGAGCACCAATCCAAAGTAAGTCCACTTCAAAATTCAATGAATCTTCAACATGTTTTCCCGTTGCTACCTCAGTAGCTGTTTTGAGTCCAGTTTCTTTTTTTGCATTTAAAAGCCATGATAAACCTTTAACACCGGCGCCTTCATATCCACCTGGATTGGTTCTGGGTTTCCAAATTCCAGCTCGCAAATAATCAACTAACCCCGTTTCTTTAAGTTGTAAGGCGGTATCAACGAGTTGTTTTTCAGTTTCCGCACTGCACGGACCGGAGATAAGTATTTTCTTATTATCCATTTTAAACGACCAATTTTGCTGATTTATAAATACCCAAAACTTTCAATTGTTGAGCGAGATTATTAACTTCTTCGAGTGCAAGTTCCAATTCGTTTCTATCTGTGAATTCCAAATCAAGATGAAAAATATATTGCTCCGTATTATTTGGAATTGGCACACTCTGAATTTTCGTTAGATTAATTTGGTATTTTTTGAAAACCAATAAAATTTCACTCAACGATCCAATCGCACTTTGAGATATTAAATTCACGGATGCTTTATCAGGATTTTCAACATTGTAGTTTCCTTTTGTCATGATGTAGAAACGAGTGAAATTGACTTTTTCATCACAAATATTCTCGCTAATTTTCTTCAAACCGTAATGTTGAAAAACAGACTCTCCAGCAATTACTGCAACATCTTTATCTTGATTTTTGAGTATCAATTTCGCCGACTCAGCGGTGTCTTTGAATTCAGTAATCTTGACATCTTCCAAGCCTGACAGGTAATCTTGGCATTGTCCGAGAGCCATAGGATGAGAAATTATTTCTTGAACGTCATTCAATGAAACACCTTCATTCGCAAGCAAGAACAATTCAACAGGTAGATACGTCTCACCGATAATATTTAAATCAAAATGCTCAATCAATTGATAGTTCAGTAATATGGTTCCAGCCACTTTATTTTCTATTGCGATTATCCCGTAATCCACTTGATTTTTAGAAAGTCGTTCGCATACTTCTCGAAATGATCCACATTCAATCACATTGATATCATTTCCGAAGAATTTTTTAGCCGCCTGATCATGAAACGACGCTATGGAACCTTGAATTGCTATGTTTTCGTTTCGCATACTATAAAATATTTAGTTGATTTTCAGTTGAATATAATTCCTTATCGAAGTCCCAAACACTAGACTGTACCTCTCCGATATGGCGTTTTTGAAGAAGGAACATTGTCAATCGTGATTGCCCTATCCCACCACCGATAGTTTGAGGTAATCTACCATCAATCAAGGCTTTGTGCCAATCCAATTTTTTTCTATCTTCGTTTCCGGCAATTTTCAACTGACGTAAAAGAGATTCTTTATCAACTCGAATTCCCATAGAAGAGATTTCAATTGCCTTGTCTAAAACTTGATTCCATAAAAGTAGATCGCCGTTCAAACCCTTATAATCACTAGTTGTTTCCGTTGACCAATCATCATAATCTGATGCTCTTCCATCGTGAGCTGACCCATTTGCTAATACCCCGCCAATTCCAATTAAAAATACAGCACCATATTTTTTACAAATCTCATTTTCACGTTCTTTCGGAGTTAAATCAGGGTATAAGGACAGAACCTCTTCGGAATGTAAAAATGTTATTTTTTCTGGCAATTCATTTGAAATTATGTGCGACTTATCAAGCTCTTGGGCAACCGAAAGAATTGATTCATAAATTTTAGTTACTGTATTTTTTAAGTAATTTAAATTTCTATTTTCAACTGAAATTACTTTCTCCCAATCCCATTGATCAACGTAAACGCTATGTAATTCCGTTAATACTTCATCCGTTCGAATGGCTCGCATATCGGTATAAATTCCCTGTTCTGGTTTTGCGCCTAATTTGGCTAATTTTTCTCTCTTCCATTTCGCAAGTGAATGAACAATTTCAAATCTTTTTGAAGGAATGTTATGAATAGAAACAGATACGGGATTTTCGATTCCATTAAGGTCGTCATTAACTCCGGTGCCTTTTTCTACCAATAATGGTGCTTCAACTTTAATCAATTGCAACCGACTGCTCAGCTCCTTTGCGAATTTTGATTTCACAAATGATATCAGTTCCTCTTTTTTATACTTCTCCATTTTTTAAACGTTAATAATTAACAAAAAAAAGCCTTCACGATGGAAGGCTCAACTATATATAAAACCTTCCTCTTTCAATCCTTATTGAAGAAATTAAACAAATTATTAAAAAATACTTTTGACATTTTCATGATGCAAATTTAACGCGATTCTTCTCCATTGCCAAGACTTTAACCAAAATTTAATGTAGACATTTT
>JBILIY010000350.1:0-2560 GCA_044368815.1 Crocinitomicaceae bacterium | reverse complement strand
GGCGACTCAGATGATTACATGTACAAAGTAGATCTGGGAGTTAATCAAAAAGACACCGTTTTCGCTCATACGCCAGAGGTAGGAACAGCTTTCTGGCAACCGTCCTCTCAGATAGTTGCAACTTGTCAGGAAATGGTTTTTCCAAATCTTGTTTTGGCTCATTTGACCAGAAATTATAGCATCGTCAAGGATACAGATCCTTCTTCAGTAGCCACTATTTCAGGGAATTTCAATCATTCAATCAAAAGACTAGGTCGACAAGGGGGGGCAGTGGTTGTTTCAATTGAACCTTTGTTAAATGTAGTTTCTGTTGGAAATTCTGTTACTTACAATTTGAATAGCCAGCAAACATCAACGGGTGCAATCTCCTATTCTTTGAACCCAGCTATTCAATTTGGTGACCAGATAAAGTATATTCTTAAGACAGATAATGGACTATGGATAAAAAGGGATACAATCGTAAAAACATTTGGTGCGATTACACTTCAAGCGCTTGAGGACGCAACCTCCGTTACAAATTGGACAGGAACATGGTCAACAACTACTTCGACGTTTGTTTCTCCGTCAAAATCATTTTTTGATGGTTCCACCAGTAATTACTCAAATAACACGAATAAAACGTACACCTATGTTCCAACAATCGATTTGACTCAAGCAACTTCTGCTTTGATTTCTTTTTATGCAAAATGGTCAATAGAAGCAGATTATGATTATGTTCAATTTCAGGTATCCACTGATGGTGGTGCAACATGGATAGGACAATGTGGGAATTATACCGTGCCAGGAACAAGTGCGAATGGCAGTGTGCAACCGAATGGAGAGCCAGTATATGAAGGAACTCAATCAAGTTGGGTTTTAGAAGAAATTAATTTAAGCGACTATTTGGGGCAACAGATAAAAGTTCGATTTCAATTAAAATCGGACGTCGGAACTACCGCTGATGGTTATTATTTTGATGATTTTAAAGTATTCTATTCGGTTCCATCTAACAATCCTCCTTTGGCATCATTTACAGCGCCAAACTCAATTTGTGAAAGTTCGACAATTTCGTTCACTGATTTTTCAACCAATTCACCTTCAACTTGGTTTTGGGACTTTGGCGATGGGACTTCCTCAACTCAACAGAATCCAACACACGCTTATGCTGTAGGTTCATATACAGTTTCGTTGACTGTTTCCAATAATGCCGGAACAAACACAACTACCCAAAACATTGTGGTGAATTCGAATCCATTAGTAACGCTAGCTTCAAGCGATTCGGATAATGTAGTTTGTAATAACGAAGGTCTGATTCAACTAATTCCAACGCCTTCGAACGCGACTCTAACGGGGTCGGGAGTAGTTAATTCAATATTTGATCCTTCTTTAGCGAATGTGGGGGTTAACACCATAACAGCTAACTATACAGATGCGAATGGATGTCTAGGTTCAGCTCAGCTATCACTAATTGTAGAGCAATGTGCTTCATTAGAAAATCTAATAAATTCTTCAGCGACAGTTTATCCAAATCCAAATGGTGGTGTTTTTCGTATGAAGGATTTTGACGAACAATCACATTATCAAATTACTGATTTTAATGGAAAAGTGCTTCAGGTTGGAACTGTTTCAAATAACATTGAAATAGCGATTCCAGATATTAGTTCTGGTTTCTATTACTTATCGGGTATATCCAAAGGTCAACTTGTTAGTTTGAAAATTGCAGTTTTGAAATAAGACAGTTATTTATTAAAATTCGTACTGTTCATCTGTAATTATTCTATGGTTTAAAACATCTAGTTTTGGACCTGAAAATGAAAAAAATTGCGATATTAACTTCGGGAGGTGATGCCCCGGGAATGAATGCGGCAATCAGCTCTATAGTCCATTCAGGGTTTAATTTAGATATTCAAGTTTTAGGAGTCCTAAAAGGTTTTGAAGGATTAATTGATGGGCAGTTTTTGGAGTTAAATTACGATTCAATTAAAAATATAGTTCAACGAGGTGGAACAATTTTAAAAACTTCAAGAAGTAAGCGATTTTTGTTAAAATCATATCGTAAAGTAGCTTTTGAAAATCTAAAATCAAAAAAAATTGAAGGTTTAATAGTAATTGGAGGAGACGGAACTTTTAAGGGTGCTTCTATTTTTTCGAAAGAATTTCATATTCCCGTTGTTGGCATTCCTTGTACAATAGATAATGATTTGGACGGTACTGATTTTTGTATTGGTTTCGATACGGCAATAAACACGGCGATGGACGCTATAGATCGTATAAGAGATACGGCTGAATCACATAATCGTATGTTCTTTGTTGAGGTAATGGGTCGTGATTCAGGGATGATTGCTATGTTAAGTGGAATCGCTGGTGCAGCTGAAGTTATATTAATGCCTGAAACGAAAATGAGTATTGAAGAATTGGTTATTGAGCTGAAAAAACAGTTTAAGAATAATACCACTTCCTTAATTGTTGTCGTTGCTGAAGGTGATGAGGAGGGCGACGCACATTTCATTTCTCGAAGAGTAAAAACCCACTTTCCCGATTTGGATATACGAATTACTGTTTTGGGTCATATTCAACGTGG
>JBILIY010000348.1:0-2573 GCA_044368815.1 Crocinitomicaceae bacterium | reverse complement strand
ATACATACAAAGGAATGTCCGCGTTTGCGAGGATTTCAATTCCGTCTGAAACGATACCCACAGGAGGATTATCTATCATCACTACATCGTATTTTTCTTTTAACTTTTCCAGAATTAGCTTAAACTCATCACTTTGTATCAATTCAGATGGATTTGGTGGAATAGGTCCAGCTGTTATGTAATGTAAATTCGTGATATGTGACTTACGAATAACGCTATCAATTGAGGTCATACCTGAAATAACATTACTCATTCCATCAATATTTTCTGCATTAAATCCGAAATGCACTTTTGGCTTTCGAAGATCCAAGTCAATTACTACCGTTTTTTTGCCGCTCGCTGCAATTAATCCAGCTAAATTTAGAATCACAAATGTTTTTCCTTCCCCAGATATAGAAGATGATACTGCAATAACTTTAGCGTCTTTGTTGATGAAACTCATGTTTGATCGTATACTTCTTACAGCCTCAGCTATTCGAGATTTAGACGATTCATTAACAACAACCTGTGAGTACTTCATTTTCTTTTTATATAAAGGTACAGCTCCAAGAAAATTCGTTTTCGAAGGCAACATTTTTTGAAGATCTGCTGCATTTATTATATCGTTGTAAGTAAGATAACGCCAAATCAACATAGCGATTCCAATGATAACTCCAAAAATAATTGCAACCATGTATATCAGTCTTTTATTTGGGCTCAATGGTGCGTCTGGTAAAATGGGTGGGGATAAAACACGATTGGTAGAACTATATCCTGCATTCGATAATTCATAAGCAACTTTTTTCTCTGTAAATAAAGCAAAATAACGATTATTCAAATCCTCCATGTATTTCAACTTACTATATTCTAAAGTTTTCTCAGGTAAAATGTAGTAGTTTGATTCGGTTTCATTTAGTTTATCCACCAGGAGTGTTTTATCACTAAGTAGTCGATCCTCAATTACTTTCATACTTTTTTTAACCGAAGATATTCTAAATTGAATTTTTGAGGTGACATTTTTTATTTGATTATTATCTGGAGTTAAATCTTTCAATAAATCCTCCTTTGATTCTAATAGTTTATTTAAGTCTTCAATTTGCTTGATCAATGAACCTTCAAAACTGCGTTTACCAACCATTTCAGGAATCATTTTATACACATCAACTCGATTTGGATCCATTTTGATTTTATCAGCAATCATGTATAAAGTGGTTAACTCCTCGTCGATTTCTAAAATTTTACTAGAAATGGAAACCATTTTAGTCATAAGTTCACTTCCCAATCCTTCTGGATTTGGTATTTTCTCTCTTTTTTGTAAATCAGAAATAGCCACTTTTGAATTTTTCAAGACTTCAGAAAGGGAATCTAGCTGTTGATTGATAAAATCAATTGTTTTATTTCCATTGTTTTTCTTCGAAATTTCTTGATAATCAAAATAACAATCAATCAGAGACGATAAAACATCACGACACATTTTTGGATTGTGATGGTCATACGTCATTTGAATCGTTTTTGCATTCGGATCCAAGACCATTACGACCAAATTTGATTTAACATCAGATAATAGTCGATTTTGATTGTTAAATTGAAAATACAATTTGTTTTCAGTACAAGCATCTTTAAATTCTGAAAAATAAGGAACTTTGATGATTACGTTAAAATCAGCATTTTTGATTTGATGATTAGGAAGTCCAAATGCTTTCCTATCGAGACCATCTTTTTTATATAACAAACAGATTTTACCTCCAATTAGTGTAATGTCAATGCGCGAACCACACAATGAAGAATCGTTCAATGAAATCGGCAAAACTTCAAATGCAGATTGTTTATACAAATCTTTTGTAAGTAACTTTCCTTCAGAGAATAAATTAACGTTAAGGTTTAGCCTTTTAATTGTATGATTCATCAAGAAATCTGAGTTTAAGAACTCGACTTCTTGCGCTAAATTTGCACCTTGCGTTGTTTTTGTTACATCCCCTAAAACTTCACCAACCTTATCTTCTTCAACGATTTGAAGTACGGCTGTTGATTCATAAACTGGTTTAGTGTAACGCAAATAAACAAAAGCAATTGCTAGAAAAAAAACTGTAAAATAAATTGGGGTTTTCCAATTTCGCTTGAGTATAATCTCAATGATTAAGGGATTAAACTCCTTATTAATTATTAACTTTTTTTCTTGTCCAGCCACAATTATTTTCTAATGAAGGTAAATAAAGCAAGGGTAGTTGTTAACATTGACAACCATGGTGAAATTTCAGTCATAAAAGAAGTCGCCAATCTCGGTTTAGCATCCACATATATATAGTCATTGCTCTGAACAATCATTTCGGCTTGTTTCAAACCTTGAATAGTTGAAAGATCGATTTTATATATCTCGCGTTTGTTTTTGATTTTCCGAATTAGTTTTATTGAATTTGCTTTAGCATCTATCGAGAGTCCTCCAGCTAATGCGATAACCTCCAAAAGGGTTGTGTTGACATTTGTTAAGTTTACAACTTGTGCCTGTCCCCGTCCAGGAAAAATAATTATTCGTTGATTTGATAGTTTAATTTGAACAAATGGGTTAATGTAATCCTTTGATAAAAGTTTTGTTA
>JBILIY010000347.1:0-2582 GCA_044368815.1 Crocinitomicaceae bacterium | reverse complement strand
GACCATCCTTTGTACAATTGTTCTTTTAAGGTTTTTGTCCCCGCAAGTCTATTAAAAAATCCATTTTGATCAATTAACACAGCCGAATCACCTAATAAATCTCTTGCTTGAATTAAATAATTCAAATTGATCTCATAAGTACGCTTTCCAGTAAATTTCGTTAAATCGAAACCTTGGCATATTTTGTTCTCGTGTGGCGGATTTTTAGCTCCTGGTTGAGGTTTAGGACAAAATTCAATTTCACATTTTGGAAATCTTGGGTGACCGAAAATTTCAAACGGTTTTTCAGTTCCCCTTCCAAGGCTAACGGTGGTAGCTTCGAACAGACATAAACTCGGGTATAATGTGATGGCGGCTTCCGATTTTAAATTGGGTGACGGGGCCACGGGTAAATTGTATTTGGTTTTATGCGTATAGTTTTTACAAGGAATTATCCATAAATCGCATTTTAATCCTTTCTCCAACCAACCCTCCCCATTTATCATCATGGCGTATTCGCCGATGGTCATGCCATAAACGATTGGAACAGGATGCATTCCGACAAATGACTTATATTCTGGTTCCAAGATTGGACCGTCGATGTAATGTCCGTTTGGATTGGGACGATCTAGAACTACAACTTGTTTCTTTAGTTCAGCGCATGCTTCCATTACATAATGGAGTGTCGAAATAAACGTATAAAACCGAACGCCAACATCCTGAATGTCATAAATAACAACATCAACATCTTCCAATTGCGTAGGACTAGGTTTTTTGTGATTCCCGTATAAAGAAACAAGTGGAATTCCTGTTTTTTCATCAACAGAATGATCAACTTTCTCACCAGCATCAACATCTCCTCTGAATCCATGCTCAGGAGAAAAAACTTTTACAACGTTCAATTTTAACGACAACAAGGTATCAACCAAATGAATTCCTTTCACTACGGAAGTTTGATTCCCGACAACCGCAATTCGTTTTCCTTTCAACGAATCAACAAACAAATGCAAACGGTCGATTCCAAGAACGGGATTTTTGATAGTAGGAAGTGGAGTAGGGGCTTTCGGTATTCGCAGTGTATCTTCTTCAATGACGATTGTACCTGAAATTCGGTTTTCTCCTTTTACGTTTTGGGAACAAGAAACAAGTAAAAAAACGAAAATTGTTTCCATACAAAGAAGCTTTCCGTATTTTTGGAACCAAATAAAAAGAAAATTGTCATTTGAGTTTTTCATATCAAAACGCCTCATTCGAAATAATGCCCAAGGTATAAAAGTTTCCAAACCAATCATACGTATATCTGTTATAAGTATTTCACTTGCCATTGTTGTTAACTTAATTACCATTGCAATCGTTACGGGATTTCAAAATGAAGTGCGTGGAAAAATTGTTGGGTTTAACGCGCCATTATTCATTTCAAAAGCCGGGACTACGAGCCTCTACGAATGTGATCCAATTTACAAAAATCAAACCGAAATTGAAGTTTTGAAGGAATCCGATGGTGTAAACTCCATTAATCCTGTTTGTTACAAACCTGCTTTGTTGCAATCAAGCAAATATCAAGACACTATTCAACTTGCTACAGGTAAAGATTCCTTGGTTCAAAAGCAAGACATTGCGGGAGTCGTAATGAAAGGTGTTGATCAAAAATACGATTGGAGTTTCATTAAAAAACATTTGGTGCAAGGACGAATTCCGAAATACGATGATTTGAGTGTGAGTCAAGAAATAGTGATTTCTTCCAAAATTTCAGCTAACCTGAACTTTCATCTTAATGAGGATGTAATGACTTTTTACGTTAAGGATCAACCAGTTTCGAAACGATATAAAGTCGTTGGAATTTTCAATACCGGTCTTGAAGAATTCGATAAGAAAATTGTCTTTTCTGATATTCGGGAAGTTCAGCGAGTGAGTGATTTTGGTATTTTAACGGAAATAAGCATAGATGATACAATTTCAAAATCAGGATCCATTCTTCTAAAGGCAAATGTATCCGGAAACATAAGCGATCTGCTTTTTGATTGGGGAAAAGGTCCTGATGTTTATGGCGGGATTTTATTAAATCAGCTAAAGGATACTACAATACGATTGATTGTTCATCAAATGGATTATGCTCGAAATTTATCAATTCCATTGGATACGACATACATCTCATTCGATTGCGGTAAACGACAAATTTCAGTTCAAAGTTTGAACTAAAGCTGGAAAAGGCACTTATTCAGACTTCGTTACAGGTTATGAAGTACAAATCAACAAGTGGGAAGATTTAACATCTGTTCAGGGTAACTTAAAGGCTTCAATTGAAATGAAACCAACGAAATATGGAGAATTACTTCAAATTCAAAGCATTACTGATACACAAGGTGATTTGTTTGCTTGGTTGAATTTTTTGGATTACAATGTTTTGATTATAGTCATTTTAATGTTGTTAATTGGTATTATCAATGTTGGTTCGGCCATGTTGGTGCTTATTGTTGTTCGAACCAATTTCATCGGGATTCTGAAAGCACTTGGATCTACAAACTGGAGCATACGGAAAATATTCTTGATGCAAGCAGCCTATCTAATTGTAAAAGGAATGGTGATTGGAAATGCAATCGGAA
>JBILIY010000346.1:0-2588 GCA_044368815.1 Crocinitomicaceae bacterium | reverse complement strand
ATCGATGCGATGAGTTGAAAGCAGGTTTTATTCTTACAACATTGGATGCCAAGGATAATTTGTCATTTGATTACGAAGTAAAATTGTAGTTATGATCAAGAACCTTCTTTTTAAATATCAGGAAAAACGACAATTGGTAATCGCTTTGATAGGGGCACTTTTAGGAATTACCTTTTTGATTTCTTCGGTTCACTACCTTGATAAAATTAATCAATATGGAGAGGATAGTGAAATATTAGGCAAAAACACATTGATACTTCAGAAGAAAGTAACAAGTGCCAGCACGATGGGTTTAACCAAAACGGATTTCACTGAAAAAGAAATTTCAAAAATGAAATTGGAAACATTTATTGAAGACGTAAAACCAGTTATTAGCAATAATTTTCGTGTATGGTTTGAAACAAATGATCCATATGTCCCAACTTTTAAATCCGATGTTTTTATTCAGGCGGTTAGCAAGGAGTTCTTGGATGTGAAATCAGATAAATGGCATTGGAAGGAAGGGGAGAAGTTTGTGCCAATGATCATGCCTCGTGATTTTTTAGTTATGCTAAATACGTTTATGAACGCTAGCGGAATTCCTCAAGTATCTGATGATTTGGCTATGAAATTAAAATTTCGTTTACGCATTTCGGATGGACAGAAAGAAGAGTGGGTGGATACAAAAATCATTGGGTTTACAAATGAAATTGCATCAATTTTAGTTCCTGAAAATTTTATGGAATATGCCACCAAAAAATTTGCGCAAGGTGATCCTGGAAAAATTACACAAATAATGGTCGCTGGTAAGGAAGGAGAATTCGGAAAATTAGAAACATACATGAATGAACGAGGTTTGGAATCGAAGAATTCGCAGGTTCTTGTTAGCAGGCTTAAAAGTATTGTTGGAACTTTGTTTGCTGTTATTTTAGTGATTTCAATCGTTGCGGTCTTTGCCTCTGGACTCGTATTAATTCAGTACATGCAATTAGTGCTCAGTCACAATAAATATGAAGTTAGAACGCTTTTACGTTTAGGAATGCATCCAACCGCTATAACAAAAACATTTTTCCGCTATTTTTTAATCGTTTTTATAATTGTTCTCGCCGCAGGATTCAGTTTTTTCATTTTATTAAAGTACTTTGTTGACGAGATTTTCCAATCAGGTGGGATTTATATGAATGAGCATATTTCATTCTTGGCAATCACCTCAATTTTTCTGACTTTCGTTATTTTTGCGCTTGCAAGTTACCGAACCGCCAAAAAGGAAGTCTTTTCTTTATTCAATAAATAAGGTTAAAGTTTTGTTAAAATGAGATGGATTTTCAAATAAGAAGCAACTTACAATTAATTTAACAGTCAATAAAATCGATTAAAAAAATGAACAAGATGAATAAGTTATTTTTTGCTTTACTGATTTTTATAGGATTTAATGTTTCTGCCCAAAAAATCCGAATCAAAGTTGTCGGTCAAAAAGACACGACAGTTAATTTAATCAAATATTACGGAAGTAAACTTTTTTATGCCGATACAGCTGAAATGAAAAATGGAGAGGTTGTTTTCGACGGAAAAAAACAAAAACCAGGTATAGTTGGACTTTTGCTTCCCGGTCAGAAATACTTCGAATTCATTTACAACAATGAAGACATTCAGCTCGAAACATCTGGTCCTGATTTTATGACAAATATGAAGGTTAAAAAATCAGAGGAAAATAAAATCTTTATTCCATATGTGAATTTCATTTCAAATCGAAAATCAGAGGCAAATAAACTTGGTGAGCAAAGAAATAAATTGAAGAAAGAAGATCCTCAATTTAAAACGCTCTCAGATAAGATGGATGCAATCAACAAGGAGGTTGAAACATATCAAAAGAATTTAATTGATCAAAATAAAGGTAAACTCGTTTCCAAAATTGTAAAAATGTCAATGGAGGTGGAAATTCCAGAGCCGCCAAAAGACAAAAACGATAGCATCATAGACAAAGATTTCAAGTTCAAATACTATCGCGCTCATTACTGGGATAATGTCGATTTTACGGACGACGCATTGGTTAATAATCCTGTATTTCACAATAAATTGGAGTTTTATTTTGGCAAAAACATGATGCTTCAACATTGGGATACAGTGATTTACTATGCGTTTGATTTCTGTGATCGTTTAAATCCGAAATCGAATATGTTCGAGTATGTCGTAGGATGGATAACATCTACTTATGGCAAAAGTGAAATCATGGGAATGGATAAGGTATACCTCTACATGTTGAATCGCTACTATTGCACGAAAAACCCTGAAGGAAAATCTCCTGCATTTTGGGTGAAAGAAGATAAATTTGAGGAATTATGTGACAACCATAAAAACAAATTGAATTTAGTAGTTGGCGTTCGACCTCCGAACCTCATTTTGAAAGATACTACGGATACGAAATGGCAGGATTTTTACTCGTTGAAGTCAGAATATACCATTCTTTATTTTTGGGATCCGGAATGCGGACATTGCAAAAAGACGACTCCTAAACTAAACGAACTTTATTTGAAAAAATTGAAAGCGAGAAATGTTGAAGTATTTTCAGTAGGAAAGGCGATTGGTAAGGATTTTGAAAATTGGAAGAA
>JBILIY010000345.1:0-2594 GCA_044368815.1 Crocinitomicaceae bacterium | reverse complement strand
ATTCACTTGGCTTGTCTTCACGCAAAACATTTCCCGATGCATCTGTAAACGTAATTTCTCCAAGGCTAAAAAAACGAATAGATCCACCTATTGAATGGGTCTTATTGATTTTATAATATCCGGCCAAATAAGAAAGGTGAATGTCATTGGTTAATTGCCTAAGCCATGGTGTGTAAGACAAACTTACCTCAGACTTTTCCTTCGCGAAACTAATTCCGGATGTATTCCAATAAACCGATGTCGAGGATGGACTCAATGCAGTTCCCGCATCACCCATACCTCCTGCTCTCGAGTCTGGTGTAATTGACATGAAAGGCAAAGCAGTTGTTATTGTGTTTAATTGTAGGTCATTTTGATTCGCTCCAGAACCACCCGTTGGTTGAGCCAATGCTACTAGGGAAATTAAAATGCCAGGGATTAGAAGAATTATTTTTTTCATTCAGAGAAAATTCAATTTCGAATGGTAAATATACGTAAAACGGAAGGCTTTATTGTAAGAATTACCTTAAAATAACTAATTTTTCTGTTTTTTCTGCTGTTTCACCAAGATCGTTTTTAATTTTCAAACGATAGATGTAAACACCTTTTGCTAATGGATCTCCAAAATCGTCCATTCCATCCCAATCAATTCCATCTACTCGAAATCCTTTCGTATCAATTGTTCTTGATATTGTATTTACTAATTTGCCAGAAATCGTATAAACTTGTATTTGAGCATCTAAAAAACTACACGACTGATTGTGCTCAAACATGAATTCAGTTCTCGTTGAAAATGGATTCGGGTAATTATAAACTTTATCCAATTGTGGAGCCTTTTTTTCCTGAACATTAAACTCTATCCGAACAGAAGAAGAATTGTTATTTACATCCCAAACCTTTACCGACAGGTTGTGCTTTCCAGGCTCTAATAAACTTAGCTGATATCTAATTTCTCCAGCTTGATAGGAGTCTAATTCGTTGGAGTAATAATCATTTAATACAATTGGTTCGGAAGTTTTATCATCAATAATTGCGGTAATGTCATGCCCGATTCCATTTCCAACAGTATTTATTCCATTTTCATCAAACGCCTTAAGAATTAACACAGGAGTTTCATCAGTAATTCCTCCAGAAACAAAACTTTCATCGTTGAGAAACAACTCTAATTGTGGACCTTCATTGTCAGTAATTCCATTTGGATTGATTCCTCCAATTCTAAAGTTCGTATCATACCCAGAAGCATCAATTAAGTTGTTGTAAGCGTAATAACTAATTTTTCCCTTGCCAATATTCAAAGCAATATCTTTAGGGACAACAAATGAAAAATCAAAATATCCATTGGTAATGCTACTTTTTCCCTTATAAACAATGTTTCGTTGTAAATCATATTCTACTTCTGGAGACTCAGGATCTTGGCCCAACGTTTTCATTGTTTTGACTTTATCAAAAATTGAAGGAATTAATACTCCATTGAAATTATTCTGTAAGTTTCCGAGATGATCTTCAACATGACCTTTAATTCGAACTTTACTCAAAGCGTTCAATGTATCAATTTCAATCATTGGACTTTTACCGTTAATGCTGTCCGTCTTTACCAAAAGTCCAGGTAAGGAAATTTTCAAAGCAGGATCGCCGATCAAGGTGAAACTTCTTTTATTATCGCTCTGTAAAGCATCGTTTTTCGTTCGCATCATAATCTCACCGAAGGTTAGAGGAGAGTTATCTGGATGGCGGTCAAAAACATTATCGAAAAGTGCATTTCCAACTGAAGTATTCACTCCAAAATAAACGGAACGCGTAGTTGTCATGAGTGCGATCGCGCCGCCATTTGGATTCAATGAAACCAATTCACCAGCAGAAACTCGTTTTGGATCGTCATACTTCGTAAATTCACACGTTGCTGAAACGAAAAGATTCAAGGCATTTATGTTTGTCCAGCCATTTATTTGTGGAATTGTAACTACTCGTTCTTCAGCTAATCCAACCTCGCCTCCATGACCAACATAATTTACTAACAAAGCTCCTCTTTGAATTCGATCTGAAATAGCATTGTAAACCTCCGGATATCGCTGACCACCCGCAGTCGTTTGTTGAGGATAAGCATCCAAATAAAGTTTATCACAATTCATTTCAAAATGATTGTTCAAAACCTCTTCATATTGCGGTTCCGTATCGTTGTCAATGAAATAATTATTTTCCTCATCATCGGCAATCTGAACATATTTCAACTTCCAATCACCAAATGTTGTGTTCGAATTTGTTTCAAAACAACAAGAGGCATTATTCGTATTAAAAAGCTGTGAACCATTTTTCATGTAATGTTCAATCTTGTCGACTTGTTGTTTTGCCTGAGTTCCATCAGAGGCTAAAATTCTACCAATACCAATATCAAGCATGTCCGCACTCGTGAACGATTCATTGTCGTCTAACATCCCAAAGAAATCATCGGATACGTAGCACGAAATATAATTCTCACTGTTATCGGCTTGGTAAGTCAGAATTTTATTGTTATTGTTCGCCAATCGATTTTTTGGGTCATAGGTGCCGTCTCCAAAAAGCAAGAGATATTTCAATTCGGAACCTGGATTTGTAAGCGCTCTGTCGTGAAACATTTT
>JBILIY010000344.1:0-2621 GCA_044368815.1 Crocinitomicaceae bacterium | reverse complement strand
AAATATGTCAAATCCGAACCCCACGAACATTTGAAAAGATTACCCGAAAAATTTGCTATAAATCGATCTTTTATAAATTCATCATCAATGGATTCATTGTTTAGGTAAAGTCCTTTGTATTCATTGTTAATGTAAAGTCGGACGAAGCTGTTTCTCGAAACTGTTAATTCAGCTGATTTTAAAATTTGAGTACTCAACCAAGCTCGTAATTGGGATGGATCGTTGTGATTTCCAACTAAATTCATGTTGTCTAATCCTTTGAATTTCTGTCCAGGAATAAAATCATTGAAATCAATACTGAACGATTTTTTACCGGCCCCACGCGAAGTATTTCCTCTTACTCGAAAACCAACTTGTTGGATGGTATCTAAAAAGACGGAGCTTTGATAGCGAAACGACGCTAAAAATTCATGATCGGTATAAAGACTATCACCAAGTAACAATTGAAGTTGGTCATTTGGTAAATCAACATAAATTGAAGCTACTTCGTTTTGAAGAAAGGCTTCGTTATCTATAGGATGAACCTCTTGTCCAAATACATTTGGTATAAATACGAGAAGGAATAACCAACGCATTACTTAACAACGTTCAAAAGTGCAGTTTGAAAATGATTTCCTTGTTGAACAATTACAGAATAAATTCCAGAAGGAAAACTATCAACATTTACTTCTTCGATATTTTCACCTATAAAACAAAGCGATTTTTTGCTCCATAGAACTTTTCCTGTCTGATCAATAATCTGAATCAAGGCCGCGGAATTGGTTTTACCTTCGTACTTCAATTTTATAAATTCTGAGGTTGGGTTTGGATAAACGATTAAGGAAGTTTCATCGTGGACGATTTCATCTAATGAGGCAGGGGCATCGGTAATTTGAGGTTGATCTAATTTTACATCCGTATAAACCCGATATTCTCCAGGAGTCATACTGAGAATGGCATTTACATCAGTCACAGCAATACTATCTCCCGTAAAATACTCGTACCACGTTCCAGTATGCTGGAAAGAAGGGGTCGCATCTTGATTATAGACACTAAAATTGGTCAATACAACCGCATTCATTGAAGGGTCGTTTAGTTTCATTCGTTTTACAGCACCCGAAAGCATGTAGTTAAAATTCAACGTGGTAAACGTACTGTATGTATTTCTCAGATGCATCATTGCTGAGTAAACATCATACAATTGCTTTCTTCGTGCCTCCGCAAAATAATTCCATAAAATTGGCTTATTACAAACACGACATGGGACATCTATTGAAATATCATAACCTAACTCACCAAACTGCCAAATCATGCGAGGACCTGGCTGCGAAAAGAAAATTACCGCTGCGGTTTGCATTCTTCCTAGAGCAGTGTATTCATCCTTTGTATTATGATTTGGATTAGCTGTGCTTCCGAACGTGATATTTTTAAACATCAATCGTTCTTCATCGTGACTTTCCATATAGGAAACCAAATGTGGGACCGTCCATGTTCTTGCAGAATATATTCCATTGCTAATGTTTGAAGTCGACGTATACCCCATAGTTGCATCGTTGTATGCATGCGTCAAATTCCCCCAAAGCATCATTCCATATTCAGCCAATTGTTTTTCTTCTGCATTATCACACCAATGTTCAAGAATTACATATGCGTTCGGTTTAACAGACCAAATCGTATCTGCCATTCGTTTTAGAATATTGATTCGATCTGTACTAAAGCCATTTCCATTGTTAATGAATCCTTTGGTATAGTCAAATCGAAATCCATCTACCTTATATTCTTCTAACCAAAAACTATTTACTCTATCAATATAGTCTTTTGTAGCTTGTCGTGTATGATCAAAATCATAGCCCCAGCAATAGGGTTCATGCGGACAAATAGCATTAAACCAAGGACTATTGGCAGCAGGTCTATTATTTACCGCATCCCAATACATATTTACCATTGGGTTTTGACCAAAAGCATGATTAAGAACCATATCCACGATTACCGCAATTCCACGTCCATGACAAGAATCGACAAATTCCTTGAATTTTTGAGGAGTACCATAATACTTATCCAAGGCCATGTGAAAAGATGGATTGTATCCCCAACTTTCGTTGTTTTCAAATTCACCAGGAGGCATTAATTCAATAGCATTGATGCCCAGTTTATCCAAATAATCGAGGGTATCGATCAAAGTTTGGTAATTTCTTTTTTGAACGAAATCTCGAACAAGTAACTCATAAATCAATAACTCTTTATTTTCAGGAGTGGTGAAATTCGTGTTATTCCAAGAGTAAGAAGTAGCTCCTGGATGCATCACTGTAACAAAACCAGTAGTTAAACCATTCGGATACGGATGCGGATTGGGATTAGTCAAAGCTCCGATTGCAGCATCATTATTTTTGTCTAAAATCAAGGTGCTAAGTGGATCGGCTATTTTAAGATTTCCGTCAATTAAATACTGATATCCATAGCGTTGCCCAGGAGTCAATCCTCCAATAGTCAGCCACCAAGTTGTTGAATCCAAGGATAAATTCATGTAATAAGTTGCAGAAGGAACCCATTGATTAAAGTCTCCGATTACATAAACGTGTTCCTTTTCAGGAGCATATAAACGTAAAACAACGGTGGAATCATTGATGTAATTTATTCCATTT
>JBILIY010000062.1:0-6344 GCA_044368815.1 Crocinitomicaceae bacterium | reverse complement strand
TGATAAAAAGAGCTATTTGTACCTCATTGGAACCACGCTTGACTTTTCAGGAGGTTTAAATGGAAAAGGATTTGTTTTTAAAAATCCAAATGCTGATCGCACATGCGGTTGTGGTGAATCGTTCTCAATTTAATCCTTAAGTCGTTAAAAATCATGGCAAATTACACAGAAGACGATTTAGCGAAAGACCTTGAATCTCAAGAATATAAATTTGGTTTCGTCACGGACATTGAAACGGACACGGTTCCTGTTGGGCTCAATCAAGACATTATTAAATTGATTTCATCCAAGAAAAATGAACCAGAATGGTTGTTAAAGTATCGCTTGGATGCCTTTAAAATATGGAAAGAGATGATCGAGCCTGAATGGGCACATGTCAATTATCAAAAACCAGATTTTCAAGCGATTGCCTACTATTCTGCCCCAAAACAAACCAAGAAATATGAATCTTGGGATGACGTTGATCCTGAGATGAAAGAAACAATGAAAAAGCTTGGAATTTCGCTCGAAGAACAACAGCGACTTACAGGAGTTGCCGTGGATTTCGTAATGGATTCCGTTTCAGTTGCTACTTCTTTTAAAGAAAAACTCAAAGAGTTGGGAATCATTTTCTGTTCTTTTTCAGATGCAGTTCAGGAATACCCTGATTTGGTAAAAAAACACATGGGAACTGTAGTTCCAACCACCGATAATTTCTATGCAGCGCTAAATTCTGCTGTATTTACCGACGGTTCGTTTTGCTACATTCCAAAAGGCGTTCGATGTCCGATGGAGTTATCAACTTATTTCCGAATCAATGCTGGAGGAACTGGTCAATTCGAACGAACTTTGGTTGTGGCTGATGAAGGTTCATACGTTTCCTATTTGGAAGGATGCACGGCACCTCAACGTGATGAGAATCAATTACACGCCGCGGTTGTGGAATTAATTGCTTTAGAAAATGCAGAAATTAAATATTCAACCGTTCAGAATTGGTATCCGGGAGATAAGCAAGGCAAAGGTGGTGTTTTCAATTTTGTTACGAAACGTGGAATCTGTGAGCGAAACGCAAAAATTTCTTGGACACAAGTTGAAACCGGTTCAGCAGTTACTTGGAAATATCCTTCGTGTATATTGAAAGGAGATAATTCGATTGGCGAATTTTATTCAGTCGCTGTTACGAATAATTACCAACAAGCAGATACGGGAACGAAAATGGTTCATTTGGGTAAGAATACCAAAAGCACGATTATTTCCAAAGGAATTTCAGCAGGAAAATCTCAGAATTCGTATAGAGGGTTGGTTCAAATTCACAAGAATGCGAACAACGCACGAAATTTTTCTCAGTGCGATTCATTGTTGATGACAGATCAGTGCGGGGCGCATACCTTTCCGTACATCGAATGTAAAAACCCATCTGCAAAAATCGAACACGAAGCGACTACTTCCAAGATTGGCGAAGATCAGTTGTTTTATTGCATGCAACGTGGAATTAGCGAGGAAAAAGCGATTAGTTTGATCGTAAATGGATATTGTAAAGAAGTTTTGAATCAATTACCGATGGAATTTGCTGTTGAAGCTCAAAAATTGTTGGCGATTAGTTTGGAGGGCTCTGTGGGGTAATTTATCTCCCCTTGAGGGGAGAAAGAGAGGGGTGACATTAATAGTTATAAATATTATCAATGTAAACTCACCTTCCTCAATCCTCCCTCAAGGGAGGAAGTAGTAATAATTGTAATTATATTTTTAAAATGATAAAAATTAAAAACTTACACGCAAATATTGAAGGGAAAGAAATCCTAAAGGGATTGAATCTTGAAGTTAAGGCTGGAGAAGTTCACGCGATAATGGGCCCGAATGGAGCTGGAAAAAGCACCCTAGCTAGTATCTTGGCTGGTCGTGAAGAATATGAAATCACAGATGGATCAATTGACTTTGATGGTAACGATTTATTGGAAATGTCAACTGAGGATAGAGCGCGAGAAGGTCTGTTTTTGGCGTTTCAATATCCTGTAGAAATCCCTGGGGTTTCCAACGTTAATTTTCTTCGAACGGCATTAAACGAAATTCGCGAGTATAAGGGTCAGGAAGCTATTTCAGCGAAAGATTTTATGGCAATGGTCCGTGAAAAATCTGCAATTGTTGAATTGGACAGTAAATTGGCTTCAAGAGCTGTAAACGAAGGCTTCTCTGGAGGAGAAAAGAAACGAAATGAAATCTTCCAGATGGCCATGTTGGAGCCGAAATTGGCAATTCTCGACGAAACGGATTCCGGTTTAGATATCGACGCGCTTCGAATTGTAGCTAACGGCGTGAATAAACTCAAATCTCCAAATAATGCGACTATTGTAATTACGCACTACCAAAGACTTCTTGACTACATCGTTCCTGATTTTGTTCATGTGCTTTACAATGGGCAAATTGTAAAATCTGGCCCGAAAGAACTGGCGTTGGAGTTAGAAGAAAAAGGTTACGATTGGATTAAGGACGAATTAGCGGTTTAATTTCAATAATATGCAAGAGATTGTAGCACCAACAAATACGAAATTAAGCCAGTTTCGATCTGGTTTGAAACCGACTTCAGTTGTTTTTTCGAAGGATACTTTGGAAAAGGCAAATCAAGTTCTCGAAAATCGTGATTTCCCAACAACCCGAGAAGAATCCTGGAAATATACCCGTTTGACAAAGTTGGCGAATTCAACTTTTTCAGGTTCTGTTTCAAATGATAATTTCGATATTCCATTTGTTCATGCAGATTCTTATCGTTTCGTATTTACAAATGGTCAATTAACTGAATTTAGCGACGGAATTAATGCGTTGTCTATAAAAGAAGTTGGTAGCGAAGAATTGAAGGATATTGGCTTGGACAATCACTTTTTCGATGCGATAAACCTGGCATATGCTGAAGACGGACTTTTCATAGAAATCGAAGCGAATAAACAACTTGAAAAACCAATTGAAGTCATTCATATTTCGAATGGTAACAAAATATCGAATTTAAGACACATCATTCGAGTCAAGCGTCATGCGAAAGCTGAAATAACAATGGCTTATTTGAGTTCGGACGAAAGTGCTAGTTTTCTTAACGTGATCTCAAAAATAGAATTGGAGGATGGAGCTTATTTGACCATCAATAAATTGCAAGTTGAGTCAGGAACCGACTTTCACATTTCAAGAGAAGCTGTAAAACAAGAAAAAAATTCGAATTTCACTCTGAATACCTTGACATTCAATGGGAATTTTGTTCGAAATGATGTGAATGTTTTGGTAAATGGGCAGAATGTTGAGACAAATTTAAACGGAGCATATTTGGTGAGGAATAATCAATTAGTTGATAACCATACGGTTGTAGATCATTTGGTTGCGAATTGTCAATCGAATGAATTGTACAAAGGTGTTCTTTACGATAAATCAACTGCTGTGTTTAATGGAAAAGTATTCGTGCGACCTGATGCTCAAAAAATCAACGCATTTCAATCGAATGGCAACGTTTTGTTAAGTGATGATGCTTCAGTTAATTCAAAACCTGAATTGGAAATTTATGCTGATGACGTAAAATGTTCCCATGGTTCAACAACTGGACAGCTTGATGAAAATGCTGTTTTTTACCTAAGAGCAAGAGGCCTTTCCGAAAAGTCAGCCAAAGAATTGCTCGTTTCTGCTTTCATATCGGATGTCTTGAACAAGATTGAAAACGAGGAAGTTCTCAACTTCACCAATTCATATTTGAACAAAGAATTCGGCTGGAATATTGAGATTTAGAATTTCAAGAAATCAAAATTTGCTATAATGATTTTGTTCGACCACCATCAACTGGGAGGTTAATTCCATTTATGTAAGATGCGTCGGGTGAGGCCAAAAAAGCAATTGCTCCTGCCACTTCTTCGGGTTGAGCGATTCGTTTCATAGGTGATTCTTCGGCCATTTCCTGAAAAATATCTGAAATTGATTCACCCGTTTTATCTGATTTCGCTTCCGCGATTCCTTGTAAGCGAATTGTATTGGTTGCACCAGGTAGCACGTTATTTACCGTGATCCCGTATTGACCTAATTCATTGGCTAATGTTTTACTCCAACTCGCAACCGCTCCTCGAATTGTATTTGAAACCCCAAGATTTGGTAATGGTTGTTTAACCGAAGTAGAAATTACATTGATAATTCTTCCATATCCAGTTTCAATCATTCCTGGATAAAGCGCTTGAACGAGTATGTGGTTACAGATTAAATGTTGGTTGAAGGTATTGATGAATTCCTCTGTTGATGCATCTTTGATGGGGCCACCTTTCGGTCCTCCAGTATTGTTGACAAGAATATTTACTTTATTTCCTTCAGCTACAAACTTTGATATGATTTGTTTTAACTCTTCTGGTTTGGAAAAATCCGCAACGAGATAGGTGTGTTTCTGTCCTTCAAAACAAGGCAAGTCTTTAAGTGATTCTTTTAGTTTTACTTCATTTCGGGCAATTAAAATTACATTCGCTCCCATTTCAGCTAATTTGATAGCGGTTGACTTTCCGATGCCTTGTGTGCTTCCGCATACCAAAGCTGTTTTATTTTTGAGGACCTCGAAGTTATTTTGCATGATTTTTAAAAATTTGATTTTTTTCAAAGATAATTCTATTCAAAGGATTTTTGTCTCGAATTAGTTATTTTGGGTCTTTTAATCAAACAAAGTTTACTGTACTAAATTCGAGCATTGTAGATCAAAACATTACCTTAAATTTTTGCTGAAACATATCAAGGTATGTTTTTGGGTTAAAAGTAAAAACCGCTATCTTTTTCTTTTGATTTTAGAAGGTTTGGCGTTTGGGTTTAGAAGTTCTCTTTGTTTTTTAATACGCTTCTTATCGTATTTATTCATTTCATTTCCAATCGCATCTGCAGCAATTCGAAATCCGATGCGGCAAGATGCCTCATCCTTATGATAAACTTGGGAATTATTTAAAAGAAGATAATGAGCTTCGTCGTGCCAACTTCCTCCTTTAACCAATCGGTAATTATTTTTTAGATTGGAACTAGGATAACTGAACGGGTTTTCTGCTCTTTTTAAGGCCGATGCATTTTGCTTGAATCTGGTAAAGGCTGGATAGAGTTTCCATGTGTAAAAATCATCTTGTTTTAATGAATATATTGTTTTAGGTGCTATTCTAATTTTGTCGTATTGTCCAGAACTAATGTTATAAATTTGAATTTCGTTATCATCAATAACGTCTTTTAATACAACTCCGTCAATAACTCCACTATTAACATTTATAGGGCCTTTAGAATTTGATTTTATCGAATCTGCAGGAATCGTTTTTTTTGGAAAGTTTAATTCATTTATTTTTAACCGATAAGATTCATCTATCGAATTTAAAGCAAGGAATTTTTTCTTCACTTCTTCAAAAGAGTCTTCAGCTGATACGTGATAAAAATCCAATCGTTTTTGAATCAAATTTTTATGGTTTTCACTGTCTTTTTCGACTAAAAAAGTAGAGTCAGTGTATGGATCTGTTATGTATACATGAACTAATTTAGAAGTATCTTTACTTTTGAAGAGCTCGTTTCTCTGAAAATATCTTAAGTAATCTTGATAAAAATCCCCCAATTCTGGTTTTGTATTTACCCATTCAGCTGCATTGCCATACGTGCAATAAAGTCCATTGAAATTTGGTTCGTAACTTTTTACTTTACACAAATATCTGATCCCATCATCTTGAAAAGATTTAATATATAATCCGGAATTTAGTTCAATAGGACCAAAGTTAGCTTGGTAATCGCCATTTAAGTTCATTTTGTAACCCTGTGTTATGGGAATCAACCGATCTCTCCAATCATCTTTATCTAGGATAAAATAATTCATTGCTGCTCGCTCCCATTCTTCCTCATTTGGTAGGCGAAATTTAAGTGATGGGTCGTAATCCTTTTTTGATGTTCTTCCTGCCTCGTAATGATACATCATAGTTCTCCAAATGCAATAAGCTTTTGCTTGCTCAAAAGTTATCCCTACAACAGGGAAATTTTTGTATTCTTCAAGCCAAAAATAGTTTTCAATATAACTATGACTTCCTAAATTCATTTCATTAGTATATGCAAGTGTATCGGGATAAACATTAATTCGATTTTTGTATCCTTCTTCGTCATAATAATCAAACGTCAATAATCGAACATCTATTTCTCTTCTCTTGTAAAAGCTTTCATGGGGTAAATACATATCGCTCAGTATACGTACAAGAATTGGATTTGAATAATCGAGTATCTTTTCCCAATTTAAAACATAGTATTTTCCATCATTGTCTTTTTTACCACTGTCATAATTTACATATTTGACCCATTTTAATTTTTCATCTAAATAGGTTCTTTTAAAAATTTTAGTTCTAGCAATG
>JBILIY010000343.1:0-2622 GCA_044368815.1 Crocinitomicaceae bacterium | reverse complement strand
CGGATTAAATATTGATACGTATAACACGACATGCCCTTTTGTGGTTAAAGTTTGGAATCGCTCGGAGAAATTGGGAGAAACCAATCATACCATAATCATTCACGGCAAATACAATCACGAAGAAACGCGCGCTACTTTTTCCCATAGTTCATCTAATGCTCCGTCACTTGTGATCAAAGATATGAAGGAGGCTATTTTCTTGGGAGAATTTATTTTAGGAAAAAAATCCAAAACCGAGTTCAATTCATTTTTTGAAGGTAAAATGTCGGATTCTTTCGAATCGGAAAAGGATTTAATTAAAATTGGTGTTGTCAACCAAACAACCATGCTTGCATCTGAAACACAGGAAATTACTGAATATTTGCGAAGCGTGATGATTGAAAAATATGGTTCAGAGCACATCAAAAACCACATCGCAGATACGCGAGACACGTTATGCTATGCAACAAATGACAATCAATCCGCTACGATAGAATTATTAAATTATGATGCAGACCTAGCAATTGTTGTTGGGGGTTACAATAGTTCAAATACAACACACTTGGTAGAATTATTAGAACAAAAGTTCCCCACTTATTTTATCAAAGGAAAGGACGAAATCATTTCGGAATCGGAAATTGAATCATTTAATATTCATACAAAATCCATTGAACGTCACCCAAATTTTCTACCTTCAAAAGAAAAAATAAAAATCATCATTACTTCTGGTGCTTCCTGTCCTGATTCAATTGTGGATGGAGTCATCCAAAAATTACTTGGCTATTTTGAGCTAAAAAATTCAATCGAAACTGTTTTAGAAAATTTATAACATGAAAATTTACACAAAAAAAGGTGACGCAGGGACAACAGGCTTAATTGGTGGCACGCGTGTATCAAAGCATGCTCTTCGAATTGATTCATATGGAACCATTGATGAATTGAATTCGTTTATCGGTGTGGTTCGAGATTACGAGATTAATGAAACATATAAAAAACAATTAATCGAGATTCAAGATCGCTTATTTACCATCGGATCAAGTTTGGCCTCAGACCCTGAGAAATCGAAGATGAAAATTCCAGATTTGTTAGAATCAGATGTAGAGATTTTGGAAAAATGGATGGATGAGATGGATGCTGAATTACCTGAAATGCGCTTTTTTGTGCTTCCCGGCGGAAATCACGCTGTTTCATTTTGTCACGTTGCAAGATGTGTTTGTAGAAGAGCTGAACGACTAATAGTTGAGTTAGCTGAGAATGATTTCGTGGCACCTTTGGTATTATCGTACATGAACCGTTTGAGTGATTATCTTTTTGTTTTGGGTCGAAAAATTGGCTTGGATTTAAATGCGGAAGAACAACCTTGGCATCCGCGTATTTAAATTGTTAAAAAAAATAATTATCAACTTTTAAAGAAAAACATACATTATTTAAAAATAATTTTACTTTTGCCGAAAATACGCGATAAAAAATAAGAAACTATGTATTGGACATTAGAACTTGCATCATATTTGGAAGACGCCCCGTGGCCTGCAACCAAAGAAGAATTGATTGATTTCGCCATTCGAACAGGTGCTCCATTGGAAGTGGTTGAAAACCTGCAAGACTTAGAAGATGAAGGCGATATGTATGAAAGTATCGAAGAGATTTGGCCCGACTACCCTTCCCGTGAAGATTTCCTTTTCAATGAAGATGAATACTAATTTTAGTCTCGCTTCGGCGGGACTTTTTTTTATCCAATGAATTTTTTAGGTCACCTTTATTTTTCCAACGACGATAAAGATTTAATGCTTGCGAATCTGTTTGGTGACTTCGTAAAAGGTTCCAAATTCAATCATTTTTCAGCTAAAATACAAGAAGGTATTATTCTTCATCGGAAAATTGATTCATTTATTGATCAACACAAAGATGTATTAGAATTGAAACTCTTGTTGTATCAAGATCTTCCAAAAGTCGCAGGAGTTGCTGTAGATTTGTTTTTCGATCACTTGTTAGCTAAAACTTGGAAAATGCATCACATTCAGGAATATGAAACTTTTTTGAATGATTTTTATGTTCACGATTCAGCAATTGAGAACGATTTGACTGAAGATTTTAAGCAATTTATTACATTATTCAGGGAGCGAAAATGGCTTAACCACTACCCTACTTCATATGGTTTAGAAAAATCATGCGAAGGTGTTTCAAGACGAATTTCATTCTCGAATAAATTAGCAGAAGCGCCCGAGATATTTTACAAACGAGAAAATGAAATTGAAGCCGTTTTTCAAAAATATATATTGGATGCAAAAACACATTTCGCTAAATCAAATTCAGTTCAATAATGCAAAGTTTACCAGCGAAATTCATTGATCGTATAAAACGTGAAAATCCAAATCACGAAATATTATTGGGCTCACTAGATTCTGAAAGTCCAATTAGCATTCGATTAAATCCAAATAAGACACAAGAGTTAAATCACCTTGAATTCGCAGAACAAGTTCCCTGGTGTTCAACTGGATATTATCTAAAATCGAGACCGAAATTCACCTTGGATCCATTATTTCATACAGGTTGTTATTATCCGCAAGAAGGTGGGTCGATGTACATTGAATCCGTTTTTAAAACACTTGAATTATCTGATTCCCCAGCAGTTTTGGATTTATG
>JBILIY010000341.1:0-2628 GCA_044368815.1 Crocinitomicaceae bacterium | reverse complement strand
CTTCACGGAAAGGAAATTTACAAAGATCCTCAGTGGCCAAGTGCTCCGCTTTTTTATATGAGTGCTCCATCGATTACAGACCCGAGTGTTGCTCCTGAAGGACGCGAAAACTTATTTTTCTTGATTCCAATTGCACCAGATTTGAAAGATGACAACGAAGAAATTCGGGAACGTTATTTTGAATTGTTATTGCATCGTTTGAAGACAATTACTGGAAATGACATCAAAGAAAACATAGTATATAAGAAGAGTTTCTGCATTTCTGATTTCAAGAGCGAATATCATGCATTCAAAGGAAATGCTTATGGCTTGGCAAATACATTGATGCAAACTGCCATTTTAAAACCGAGCTTGAAAAATAAAAACCTAACCAACTTCTACTATACGGGTCAGCTTACCGTGCCTGGCCCTGGCGTGCCTCCTTCGATCATTTCCGGAGAAGTCGTTGCTAACCAAATTATTAAATCTCAAAAACGTTAAACTAAAAACTATGAAGCAATTATTTGATGACATCAGTCAGGAAATGAGTCGCTTAACGACAAAACGCTACAGTACCTCGTTTTCTTTGGGGATTAGTTTTCTGCACAAAGATTTACACAAGCCCATTTATTCGATCTATGGATTTGTTCGTTTTGCTGACGAAATCGTGGATTCATTTCATGGCTTTGATAAACAGAGGTTGTTGTCTGAATTTAAAGAAGAAACCTACAAATCGATTTCTGAAGGAATTTCTTTGAATCCAATTCTTAATTCCTTTCAATGGGCGGTTAACAAATATGATATTCCTCACGAATTGATAGAGACTTTTTTGAATTCGATGGAAATGGATTTGTCAGATCACGTCTATGATAAATTAACTTACGACAAATATATTTTGGGTTCTGCTGAGGTTGTAGGTTTAATGTGTTTGAAGATATTTGTAGAAGGATGCAGTTCCGAATACGAGCGTTTGAAGCCTTTTGCTATGAAGCTAGGTTCTGCATTTCAAAAAATCAATTTCCTTCGCGATTTGAAAGCTGACTATCAAGAATTAGGTCGAACTTATTTTCCTGGAATTAACATGGATGAGTTCAATGCTACCGTTAAAAAAGAAATCGAAGCGGATATCGAAGTAGATTTTAAACTTGGTTTGGAAGGAATAAAAATGTTGCCTCACAAAGCGCGATTTGGCGTTTACATGGCTTATAAATATTACTTTAAACTCTTCAAGAAAATAAAGCAAACACAGGCCGAAGTAATTTTAACAGAGCGTGTTAGAATTCCGAATCGACGTAAATTTAGAATTTTGTTAACTTCGTTTTTACGTCACAACCTTAATTTGCTTTGATGATTCAGCAAAACGTAGTTTTAGTTGATGAGCATAACCGAGAGGTTGGACTGATGGAGAAAATGGAGGCTCATCAGAAAGGGCTTTTGCATCGTGCGTTTTCCGTATTAGTTTTTAATGATAATGGAGAGTTGTTGCTTCAAAAGCGCGCCTTTGGAAAATACCATTCAGAAGGACTTTGGACGAACACGTGTTGTAGTCATCCGTATCCGGGTGAATCAATCCTAGAAGGGGGAAAACGTCGTTTATTCGAAGAGATGGGATTTACTTGTGAGTTGTCTGAAGTTTTTTCATTCATTTACAAAGCAGAACTAGAAAATGGTTTGATTGAACACGAATTGGATCACGTTCTTGTTGGTTTTTCAGAAGAAACTCCTCATTTGAATTTGGAGGAAGTTAGCGCTTTTAAATGGATGTCAGTTGATGAAATCAAAGCGAATATGAAGGAGAATCCTTCTCAATATACGGCTTGGTTTCGGATTTTAATCGACGAGTATAAATCGAAAATTCAAAATCTCGTAGCCAATGAAAGTCTGTAGAAGAGCTACATTTAATGCGGCACATCGACTTTTTCGTCAAGATTGGAGTGATGAACAAAACAAAAACGTTTTTGGTAAATGCAGTAATCCAAATTATCATGGTCACAATTATGTGATGGAGGTTTGGTTAGATGGACAAATAGATCCAGAAACAGGTTATGTCATCGATTTGAAAATCTTAAAAGACTTTATTCGACAAGAAATCACAGATCGTTTTGATCATCGCAATCTCAACTTGGATTGCTCCGAATTTGAAAACCTAAATCCAACTGCGGAAAACATCGCATTGGTTTGTTGGCGTCTCTTGCGCGCTAGACTCGATTCCAAATACAATTTGATCATCAAACTCTGGGAAACTGAGAATAATGTGGTTGAATGTGATGGTGGGGATTAGAATTTAGAGTTAAGAATTTAGAATTTGCTTCGCTTTTAAGGGTATAGGATTAGCAGATTTCAGATTTCAGATTGGCAGATTGCGGATTTCAGATTACAGATTGGCAGATTACAGATTGGCAAATTGAATGCAGTGAACTTCTAGAATCTTAAAGTGATATTGTCCTAATACCAAAGTCATTTGTCATTGAGTCATTTGTCCTATTATCGTAAAGTCATTCGTCCTGTTGTCCTGAGCTCATATGTCCTAATATCCTAAAGTCTTATTGTCCTAAAGTCATTTGTCTCATCGTTGTAAAGTCATTTGTCCTGTTGTCCTAAAGTCATTCGTTACAAAGTCCCAAAGTCAAAATTATCCCAAAACAAAAA
>JBILIY010000027.1:0-8887 GCA_044368815.1 Crocinitomicaceae bacterium | reverse complement strand
TTTAAGTTAACGGAAAAGTCCCTACTCAATCCCCCTTTTGTAAATTTAAGTGCGCCGAAATCCAATAAGGATGCCCCTATTCGCAATTCGTATTTATTTTGATTCTTCATCCATAAGCTGGTCTTTCCATCCATATCGAATTTAAAGTCCTTGTATTTTGGTCTCCATTCATAAACAAAACCCAAATCAACACCAAATCCGGAATTTGACGCTGGACGTGGTAATCCGAATCCGTTGATTTGATTGAGTATGGCCTGACTCAATGTATCTTTATTATTCGTTGAATAATATGTGATTAAGTCAGGGATATTATTGGAATAACCATATCCGAAATCGCCTTGTAAATAGAAAGAAGTATCTTCGTCAACCAAGCCATAGTTAAAATTATCAGTGTAAACATATGCAGCAGAATAGCCCTGCATGTATTTAAGATCCACACCCGCCTTAAGAAAATGTTCATTTTTATCCATTACAACTTGTGCATAATTCAAGCCATATTCAGTCCATGTCATGTGATTTAAGTTCAATAATTCTTCAGGTAACTTTCTGCCCCAAAGTGAACTCGTATCCAATCCTGATTCCGCCAATACGGCTAATTTTGGATCCATATTGTCAACATTCGTAATGGAGCGTAATTTAGCATTAAAACCCACCGAAATTTTTGGCGTGATGTGAAAAGCGAAATTGAGTAAATCCAACTGGTAATTCATATAAATTCCTCGAGGACTTTTCGTCAACGTATCATATAAATGCTTGATTATTCCTTCACTGAAAGGCTCCGTGTTAAACTGTTCAAATGGCTTGGCTCCCCAGCCGTTGAAAATGGCAGTATCGCCAAATGACTTTTTCCACCAATAATCTTTACCAAACAAAGTATTTTGGGCATCGCGCATGTATTTTGTGTCCAAATAACCAAAGTTTTGATACAAATTCAAGTTTGTACTAAAAAGGTTTAAATCGAATTTGAATCGACCATCCACAAAACTGGCTGGATTGAGGTCATTACCCATTACACCTGCATAATTGCTAGTCGATACGCCCAAATAGTTTTGAGAAAAACCATTAGAAAATAACAGGATGAATAGGAATGGGAATAAAAGTTTTTTCATATGTAAATAATTTGTCTTTTAAATGTCATATGGACCGCGTGAGCAGCCACGAAGTGAATCGCCATGTTATTTTCATCGGAGCTTGCGCAATTTGTTTGCATGGCTATTTCATAGGTTATTTATTGTATTGAATTAGATAGTTCCCTAGAAAAGTGGTGATTGAGAATCCTCTTGATCCAAATCTCGAAAGTTCTATTTTTTGTTCTCCGTGCTTCGATGAATTATCCATCAATTCACCCAATTCGTTGAGCAAATATAGTTCATTTTCAATGCCATCCAATAAAACAATGGTCATTTTACCGCTTGAGTTCTCCACTGCTGCCATTTCACTAATTTCATTCAAGTTGATTGACTTTCGCCATTTCATTTTTCCGGCTAAATCGAAAAGGGAAATGGTTCTTTGATTTTTGAATAAAATGGATGTGCCAAGAGAATTGGAAACGATAGTGTAATCGTTACTGAAATTACCAACAGCAAACGTCGATTTTTTGCCTTGAGCGTCAATTGTCAATAAATTCCCTTTTTGATAACTCACGGCATGTATACCCGAATTATCTTTCGATAAATGATAAAGACTGTCAACTGCAATTTTTAACAATGATTTTCTTTTTGCCAGATCAACAGTATATAACGTTGAATTCGTTAATACCATTGCCTTGGTATTATGAATGACCATTTCTTTGATGTTTCCGGAGCAAGAAAATTGCTTAATCGTTGTTCCTTGCGAATTGATAATTGAAAAATTATTTACTGAAGTCGCTACTAAAAATTCATCCTTCGATTTATTGGTGAACACCTCAGGAGCAACGTTTTTAGCAGAAAGAAACCGGTATTGAATTTTCCCGTAAATGTCGATGAGTTGACATTCATTTTTATTAAAAGCAAAAGCATATTTATTTCCGCTTGTACCCGATTGAATTTGAACCTCACCAACAAATTGTTTTTCCCATTTCCTAAGACCATTAATATATCCCACGATTTTATTTGATTCTGTCAAAGCGATAACATTTCCGCGCTCATTGAAAACAGCGAAATCAATTACCTTTTCTCCCGGATTCATCGCAAAATAATCCCGATCTTTTTTGGCATCATTTTGTTGAGGGGTGTCATTTTTTACGAATGAAATAGCATGACTATTTTGCCCAATGATACTTATCGCTTTTGTTTGCGTGGAGTCTATGATTCGAGCCGTTACTTTCTTCGGTAGCTCATTGTAAATTCGAGCCAATTTCTCTTCATTCTGAGAAAGCGAGTGCCCCAATTTTATTTCAGTTAAAACCTCATCTAAAAAATCTTTATTGTGAGAAACAAGACAAAATCCATCGCTCTCAGCAACATGCAATTGATCATTAGTTCCTTGATCTATAAGGGACGAAAACTGAAGATTGTCATAGGATGCAAATTCCTCATTAAGTTCCGTTTTACTCAAGCGTTCATTCAGGTTTTGAATTGGACTTTGTCCTTCGTTGAAATCGAAAATCGCTAGTGATTGTTCGTTGCTTCTAAGAATTACTACACCATGATTCATCCAATTTTGAAAAGGGCTCTTTTTAAAAACGGGTTCGATAGAAGCAAGGTAGTTTTTATCAAAAAAGGAGTACGCATCAAATTTATCGGGAATAACGCTAGCAAAAAGTTTTTTATCCTCGTGTTTTTTAAATGAATTTTCCCCAATTTTTGTTTTTCTATAAAAATAGGTGCTGTTCGATTTTTTGAAAACATCACAAACTTCAACTCCGCCAGCAAGATAGCTAATGATGCTGTATGTCGCCTTTCGATCAGCTTGAAAAACATTTCTATTTTGTGAAATATCACAAGCATGTAAGATTAACTGATTTTTCGCGTATTCACCAGTGAATTTTCCAAATGAAAACTGATGTAATCCTTTTCGTTTGAAGGGATAAATACCATTTTTAAAAAGTGCTTCAACATTTATTTTATTCCAACGTTCTTTACGCTCAATAACGATTACAGGGCGACTAGCGCTCACAAAATAACTTGCTGAATTCAATCTGTTAGCCAATGAATTAATAACAGCTTCATTGGTTGGAGGTAAAACAATGTTATCCGTATTCCGATCAATTTCTTTCCAATCATGGATTACAATCACGCGTTGGTCGGATTCATCAAAGTAGGATAAAAAATTGGGTCGCGTGTCAATTTTCAACAGATCGAATGATAAATAGGAAATCCAAATTAGCCCTAGGAGTCCCAAAGTCATCAAAACGTATCGATTCTTCATTGAAGTTTTTTTTCAAAATTAAATTGATTCAAGTCGCAGAACGAATGCCCGCTGATTTATAATCAACAAGCACATGTTTAACCTGCTTAATTTTTAGCGTAAGGTATCGAATGCTCCTTCAATGTGTTCGATTTCCGTGCGATACGAGTTATGAACGATTGATATGACATCAAAACGAATGTCCAAGTCAATTTGATTGGATTGAACATATTGATCGGCAACTTTAATTATTTGCTTTTGTTTTGATTTGGTTACAGCTCGCCAAGGTTCACCGATCTCGGCGGTTTGTCGCGTTTTAACCTCAACGATGATTAATTCATTTCCAAATTTCGCAATGATGTCAATTTCATTTTTTTTAAAGCGGTAATTTCGTTCAACCAGTTGAAATCCTTTTTTTTGAAGATATCCTACGGAATATTCTTCTCCCCAATTGCCTAACTCATCCTTTGTCATTTTTCATTTTTTTACCTTAAGATACAAAAATTTGACAGTTTTTAAATTCATTTGTGCGCCCGGAAAAGTATCTTTGAAAGAAAAAATGTCAAAAATCCTCATCAAAAATATCAAGGGACTTGTTCAAGTTGGAGAAGACTTGCCAAACGTTCGAAAGGGAAAAGACATGCAAACGCTGCCGATTCTTGAGAATGCTTTTTTGGCTTTGGAGGATGGAGCAGTCATTGCCTACGGATTAATGGAAGATTGGGAAGGAATTACGGATTGGCGTGATGTGGAAATCATAGATGCGGATGGGTGTTTTGTTCTTCCAGCTTTTTGTGATTCTCATACGCACACTGTTTTTGCGAAAACGAGGGAAGAAGAATTTGTTGATCGAATTCATGGTTTGACATACGAGGAAATTGCATTAAAAGGCGGTGGGATTTTAAATTCAGCTCGACGCTTGGTAGAAATGTCCGAAGACGATTTAGTCGAACAAGCCCAAAAACGAATCAACAAAATGTTTGCGATGGGAACAGGAGCCATAGAGATAAAATCAGGTTATGGTTTGAGCGTTGAAGCTGAATTGAAAATGCTTCGCGTGATTAAAAGATTAAAAGAAACGAATTCCATTTCCTTAAAGGCGACTTTTTTAGGAGCGCATGCATTTCCAGTTGAATACAAACAAAATCATCGGGGATACATTGATTTAATTATCAATGAAATGCTCCCACAAATCGAAAAAGAAGGATTGGCGAATTACATCGACGTTTTTTGTGAGCGTAATTATTTCTCGGTAGAAGAAATGGAAGAAATTTTGCTTGCTGGAAAAAAGCATGGATTGAAACCGAAGGTTCATGTCAACCAGTTTTCGGCAATGGGTGGTGTTGCTAAAGCTGTTGAATTAGGCGCGCTTTCCGTCGATCATTTGGAAGAAATAAGCGATGAAGATATTCAAGCCTTAAAAAATTCAAGCTGCATGCCTGTTATTCTTCCGGGTTGTTCGCATTTCTTGGGGATTCCTTTTGGAGATGCTCGAAGAATGATGGATGCCGAATTACCTGTCGCATTGGCCAGCGATTTCAACCCCGGTTCAACCCCAAATTATAACCTATTCACTATTTGGGCGCTCGCCTGCATTAAAATGAAAATGACTCCTGAGGAAGCATTGAATGCTTTGACCATTAATGCAGCTTATGCAATGGACTTGAGCGAAACACATGGAAAAATTTGTCTTGGAAGCCGCAGCCCAATTATTTTAACAAACGAAGTCCCTTCGCTAGCTTATCTGCCTTATTCATTTGGCGAAAACAACGTTCAACGTGTTTTTTTGAGTTGAAGAAGGAATTCCAAAGGTTAAGTTCTTAATTTTCATCGTCCAAACAAGTAATATCCATTATCTTTACAAGGTAAATCAAAGGAAGTATGCAACGTTATCAAAACTATGTTTTAGGTCAATGGGTGGATGGTCAAGGCGCCGAAACCAATCTTTACAATGCCATCAATGGAAATCAAATTGGAACAGTTTCTTCTGCAGGAATTGATTTTTCAGACGTATTAGAGTATGGAAGAAAACATGGTCTTGCGTTGCGTAAAATGACGTTTCAAGAACGCGGAAGAATGTTAAAAGCACTCGCCTTGTTTCTGATGGAACGAAAAGCGAAATATTATGAAGTAAGCGCTTGGACAGGTGCAACCAAAGTGGATTCTTGGATTGACATCGAAGGTGGAATTGGCAACTTATTCGCCAATGCTTCTTTGCGTAGACAATTTCCTGATTTACCCTATTATGTAGATGGGGTTGCGGCTCCACTTTCTAAAAATGGAACCTTTATCGGACATCACATCATGGTTCCGAAAGAAGGAGTAGCTGTTCACATCAATGCATTCAACTTCCCGATTTGGGGAATGTTGGAGAAGATTGCGGTGAACTTGATGGCTGGAGTTCCTGCCGTGGTGAAACCATCTGAGTTTACGAGTTTTTTAACAGAAGTCATGGTGCGCGATATTATCGATTCAAAGATATTACCAGAAGGTTCCTTGCAACTTGTTTGTGGTCTAGGTCGAGGGCTAATTGACTCTGTTGACAGCCGAGATGTTGTTACATTTACCGGAAGTGCGGCCACAGGGAAAATGTTGAAAGCGTTGCCGCAAATTGCAGCGGAGAGTGTTCCATTTAACTTGGAAGCTGATTCATTGAATGCAACTATTCTTGGTCAGCACGCAACACCAGGAACGGAAGAATTTGATTTATTCATCAAAGAAACCGTAAAAGAAATCACGATAAAAGCAGGTCAAAAATGTACTGCCGTTCGACGAATTATAGTTCCTGAAAATTTGATTGACGAAGTTCAAAAAGGTATTGCTGCTCGCTTGGCATCGACGAAAATTGGTGACCCGAGTGTGGAAGGAGTTCGTATGGGTGCTTTGGCAACGCGTTTACAAGTGGAACGTGTCCGAGCAAACGTAGAAAAATTGGCGCAATCACAGGAAATTGTATTTGGAGACTTAGATAATTTCGAAGTAACGGGCGCAGACAAAAATACCGGTGCTTTCTTTTCACCAATCCTATTTTTGAATGATAATCCATTTACAAAAACAGATGTACACGATATTGAAGCATTCGGTCCGGTTTCGACAATCATGCCATACAAAACATTGGATGATGCAATTGAGCTTGCAAAAATGGGTAAAGGATCTTTGGTTTCGTCGATTGTCACACCTAACGACAAAGAAGCAACTGAATATGTTGTTGGTGCGGCAAGCATGCACGGACGAATTTTAGTATTGAATAAAGATTGTGCGAAGGAAAGCACAGGACATGGTTCGCCAATGCCCTTGTTGACACATGGAGGTCCGGGAAGAGCCGGTGGAGGAGAAGAAATGGGTGGAAAACGCGGGGTATTGCACTATTTACAGCGAACAGCTATTCAAGGACATCCGACAACGATTACCAAAATCACGCAACAATTTCAAGTTGGAGCAGAAATGCCGGAAGCCAATCCACATGTGTTCCGTAAACACTTTGAAGAATTAGAAGTTGGTGAAACAGTTTTCACGCACAAGCATACAGTAACGGATGCAGATATCGTGAATTTTGCAAATGTTTCTGGAGATAATTTCTATGCACACATGGATGCGACGTCTCTCGAAGGAACAATTTTCGAACGAAGAGTTGCACACGGATATTTCGTGCTTTCCAAAGCAGCAGGACTATTCGTAGACCCGAAAAAAGGCCCAGTTTTATTAAACTATGGATTAGACGAAGCGCGATTTACAAAACCAGTTTACCCAGGAGCAACAATCGGAGTTCGTTTCACCGTAAAAGAAAAAATTGACCAAGAAAAACGTTCTGAGGATGATATTCCAAAAGGAATTGTGAAGTTTTTAGTTGATGTTTATGATGAAACGGGAGAAACGGTAGCGTTGGCAACTATTTTAACGATGGTAAAGAAGTTGAATGGGTGATTTCTTCTCTTACTTTTTTGCCAAAGTAGAAAAAAGTAAGGTAAAAACTGCTTTTTTCAACTTTCACAAGGCGTTTCCTGTGGAACACTTGTTTTTTCGTTTCGTGCCTGCCTACCGCAGGCAGGCTTTTGTCCATTTGCTTCCGCCTAATCGGCGGACAGGCCGTCTTCGTCTCCGCGAACCACGACTTCACTCAGACTTTCGTTAACGCTGTCTGAAAGTTGAGGTGGGAGCCCTACTATTTTTGTTTAAACAAAGTTAATTTTGAATTGGATTATCACCCCTCTCATTCTCCCCTCGATGGGAGAGGTATAATTCTACTTCGTTTTTAAGTCGTTGCTATGAAATAATATCAATTCCCACGAACCCCGCGCATTGGAAAAATAACTTGGGACCCACATGGTGAAGAATCGCAGAAATTTTGAACTGTCTGAGCAGGAGCGCAGTGGAGGCGAGTTTTTAAAATTTCAGATTCGAACCATTGAAGGGTAAGATATTTTTCCCAGCGCTAGCGTTTTTTGGTTCATTTTTGGGGCAATGCCAAAAAGAACAACTAAAATATTTCTTCCCTTACTTTTTTGCCGAAGCAGAAAAAAGTAAGCGCCACTAATTAGCAGCGAACCTGTCTACCGACAGGTAGAGCTAAAAACTGCTTTTTTCAACTTTCATAAGGCGTTTTCGAATGTGGTAAAACCCACCGAAATCAATACAAAAACCCAAACAACCAAAGCGGAATAACATTTCCAGATGAAAATGTGATGTCATCTTTTACGATAAATCCATTGTAAAGCTCTTTGATTTGTTTTTGGGTTTTATTTTTCCCTCCAACCTCAAAAATGTAGGTGTCATCAACTAAAAAATCGCCTGTTTTTGGAAGTTCAATGGAAGCAACTTGTGAAACTTGACTGAAAAAAAAAGTTTCTCTGATATTTCCAATCTCAGCTTTATTTTCAGCAAGTGCAAAAGCCAAAGCTGGATTATTCAAATAAATTTTATCTGCTTTTTGAAGAATTGAGGTGCTTCGACCGGCAGCGTAGACCAAAGAAATCAGTTTAGCTTGGTTTAAAAATTCCAAGTAATTGTACAAGGTCGTACGATGAATTCCAGTTTTTTGGGCAAGGTCTGAAATGTTTGGTTTAAAAGGAACTTGTTGCGCAATAATATAAAGCAGTTGCAACATTTTCTTTGCGTTTCGAACATCGAAGTCTTTCAGTTCAGCCATATCGTATTCAACAACTGTGCGAATAAGTTGATTCATTCTTCGGTGGCTTGTTTCCGGTTCATTCAGAAGAAATGGATAATACCCGATTCGATTGTATTCCGCAAAATGCTCTAGTGGCTTAAAGTTTTCAGGCAGCAACGAATAAATCTTCTCTTGACTTTCTATTATTTGATTTAGTTTAATAATTGGTAATCCTTCGATGCCCTTTAGCGTCAAGAACTCACGATAGGATAATCCAGGTAATTCATACATCACCGAGCGACGACTCAAATCTCCTTCCTGCTTGGTTAAATCGATGATTGATGACCCTGTAAAAACGATTTGAAGATCTGAATAGAAATCATGAATGTTTTTTATTTCTTGTGACCAGTTTGGATACTTGTGTACTTCGTCCAATACAACTACTTGTCC
>JBILIY010000340.1:0-2635 GCA_044368815.1 Crocinitomicaceae bacterium | reverse complement strand
GTTCACATTCTTTTGTATTTCCTGATAAAAGAACTTCTGGGACTTTCCAACCATTGAATTCCGGTGGACGTGTGTAAACAGGTGGTGAAAGTAAATTGTCTTGAAAACTGTCAGTTAATGCAGAAGTTTCATCATTCAAAACACCAGGAATCAGACGAACAACAGCGTCTACAAGCACAGCTGCAGCTAGCTCTCCACCTGAAAGAACGTAAGATCCAATGGAAATTTCTTTGGTAATATACTGTTCTCGAATTCGTTCATCAACGCCTTTGTAATGTCCACAAAGAATAATTACATTTTCAAGAAGTGACAACTGATTACAATCTGATTGCTCTAAAACTTTACCATCCGGAGTCATATAAATGATTTCATCATAAGCGCGCTCGGTTTTCAATTTTTCAATCAATGAAGCTATTGGCTCAATGCTCATAACCATTCCGGCACCACCACCATATTGGTAATCATCCACATTTTTATGCTTATTTGTGGAATAGTCACGAATATTATGAACGTGAATTTCAACGTGTTTCTTGTCCTGCGCCCGTTGCATAATAGATGCAGAAAATGGACTTTCCAATAATTGAGGTAAAACAGTCAAAATATCAATTCTCATGATACAAAGTTACGTTAATCCAAATTAAGGATTGAATTTGTAAGTAGATTTTCGATCTACGAAATATTCTATTTTTACAAAATGAAAGTACTTTTTACTATTTTTTGCCTTGTTAGTCTGATGAATTATTCGTTTTCCCAATCAAAATGGACGGGAAATACAACTCCAACGTATTCAGAATTGATTTCTCATTTAAAAAACGTTTCCAAGAACCATTCGGAAGTTGAATTATACGCAATGGGTTCCTCTGATTATGGATTGCCAATTTATGTCTGTATTGTCAATGGAGCCCAAGATTCGTTGAGAACATTCGAAAAGGCAAGAAATGAAACAACAATTTTGATTAATAATGCCATTCATCCCGGTGAACCTGATGGAATAAATGCGTGTATGATCTGGCTTGACAAATGGATTGCAGATGGAAAGAAGGTTGATAATTTACCTGTGATTGCTTTCATTCCAACTTACAATGTTGGGGGAATGATGAATCGATCATCTACCAGTCGAGCAAATCAAAATGGACCGGATGAATATGGATTTCGTGGTAATGCCCGAAACTTGGATCTGAATCGAGATTTTATCAAAATGGATTCTGAAAATGCGTTTACTTTTTGCAACATATTCCACGCGTTGGAACCTGATGTTTTTGTGGATAACCATGTCTCAAATGGCGCGGATTATCAATATACATTGACTTACATTTCTCAGATGAAAGAGCGAATGGCGCCGAGTCTTAGAAATTTGGTGTATGGTTCTATGTTGCCAGAAATGACTAAGAATTTGAGAAGTAAAAATTGGGATCTATTTCCTTATGTAGAATTAAAAGGGGAGACGCCAGACGAAGGAATTTATGCATTCAACGACCTTCCGCGCTATGCGATGGGGTATGCAGGATTGTTTAATTCCATCAGTTTTACGGTTGAGACACATATGTTGAAACCATTTCCTGAGCGGGTTCAAGCCACGTTGGCCTTTATGGAAGAGTTGATAGATTGGACCCAAAATAACGCGAATCGGATTGAGCAAAGTCGGAAAAAAGCCAATAAATGGGTTCAGGAACAAACGTGGTTTCGATTTAATTATGAACTTTCTGAAGAAAAAGACTCGATTAATTTTAAAGGATATGAACATAATTTTCCTATAAATGAAATAACTGGATTAAAGCGACTTTTTTACGATCGCTCAAAACCCTATCAGAAAATGATTCCATATTTTAATAGATACAATTCAAAAGATTCGGTTCGTGTTCCAGATTTTTATATCGTTGGTGGCCAAGAAAAAGAGGTTATACGTCGACTGGAAATGAATAGAATTGAGTTTCGTAAAATCCTGAAGGATTCTTTAATTGACGTTCAATCTTTCGTAGTTAGCAACTTTAAAAGTTTTGATAAACCTTATGAAGGTCATTTCAAGCACAAGGAAATGAGTTACGAACTGAAGGATTTGAAATATCAATTAAAATCGGGAGATCTTATTTTACCGACAAAACAAAATTCAGCGATGTTTATTCATTCCGTTTTACAGCCAAAGTCAGAAGATTCTTATTTCACATGGAATTTCTTTGATTCTTATCTACAAGAAAAAGAGTATTTCTCGAATTATGTTTTCATAGATAAAATTCAAGAAATATTAGATTCTGATTCTAAATTGAAAGAAGAATATATTCGTAAAAAGAATGATGATGAATCATTTAGGAATTCCGAATGGCAACAGCTGTATTTTATTTACTCGAAAAGTAGTTACTTCGAACCAAGTTTTATGCGATTGCCGATTTTTCAAATCCCATCTAAAAATGACAAAAACTAAAACGAAGGACACGAAATCTTTCTGAAGTTTTTCGGTTTCTTTTTACACTTCAGGTTGATTCCCATGGAAACTTCGTGAGAGCCTCCGGATACTCCGTTACCCAACTTCGAGACTGTTAAGTCATAGCTATAACCAATTTTGAAGCGTTCAGTTGATACACCAAAGCATAGTATAAAGGCATCGCGATTTCGATACCAAGCTCCAACCGTGAAATCA
>JBILIY010000380.1:0-2639 GCA_044368815.1 Crocinitomicaceae bacterium | reverse complement strand
CAACTGCGGTGCCTGTTCGTCCTACTCCGCCCCAACAATGCAAATAAACAATCTTCTTTTGTCGAATGGAATCTTGTACAATCGAAAGAATTTTCTTCATGGTTTCAATGGACGGAATTGAAAGATCTTTAATAGGAAATCGATGGGTCTCGATGTTATGTTTGTTTAAGTATGGACCGTAGTCATAAAATGATTTATTCTCATAATTTTTCTCATCCTCCTCCATCAAATTAATCACCACATTCACGTTAATCCGAATTAGCCCGTTTAGTTTCGTGATAGTCTCCTCTTCATTCATTGACGCTGGGATTTCTCCAACAATAAACCGATTAGGCAAAACCCAATAAGAACGCTCAAAAGGTATCATACTCATTCTTAACTTTTTTATTCACTTAAATAACGTAATGTTTTTTCACATTTTGTGCCGAAAAAGTATTTATCCAAAGTCAATTCAAAAATGTTTGTTTCATTTTGAACAGCATTAAAAAGAGTCATGGAAGACTTTAGTTTTAAATCATCGGGTGAACCAAATATCGAGTCTGCAGAATGACTTTCCAAATTCAATAACACCGAAGTTATTTCGACAAGCCTTGGTCCAAGAATAGGCTGTTTTATGTATGCTTGAGCTTCAGCTATACTCTTAATTGCAAACATTTCTGAAGTAGAACTGGAACCCAGTCCTTTAAATTGAGGGAAAACAAACCACATCCAATGTGACCTCTTTTTTCCTTGTTTAATCTCGTCAAGTGCTTTATTAAAATCACTATTTTGAGCCTCTATAAACCTATTAAGATTGAAGTGGTCGGTATGTTCAGTACTTATCACTTTTGAGAAAGTGCCGCAATTATGATGATAATGATAATTACCAGAACAACCCCTCCACTGCTCTTTCCAGATGGATTGTCACTTCCACAATTTGGACATCTCTTTTCTGACGCATAAGGATAATCACAATTCTTGCATTTTGCCATAAAAAATCTTTATAAAATTAAGTTGAAAAAGATAACTATTTCGCAACAATTTTCAAATGTATTAAAAAATCATCATTCTTATTCTTTAAATTCCAGCGTTGTCTCAACCTCCCAATTCGCACGAACTTTTGTAGGTGCAGAGAATTCTATAACACGTTCAGCAACCGTTCTATTTTCTGGTGAAATCGGATCCCATTTACCATTTTGATTCAAATCTTCAATAATTCTAAATGTATATTCACCTGGTTTTAAGCGAGAAAATACAATCGGTTTTTCAAATGAATTTAAACTAATTTTTTGTTCCGTAATGAGATTTTCTTTCTCAATAATTTGAATTATTCCAGCCGATATCGGTTTGCCTAATTTCACACTGAGCGTTCCAAATTCACGGTCTTCCTTACCCATTATTTCAATTTTTGTTGAGCTATTAAGCTTACTAGAAAGACCTTTGATTGCGCCATCTTTAAAAGTTACTGCGTATTTTTTTAAACGTTTATCGGTCGGTTGCAATTGGATTCGATTCTGCTCAAAACCAATTGAGAAATTTACTTTTGAACTATCAGGATATTTTAGAACTTGTATTTTTGAAGTATCGATTGATTCAATAAAATCCATTACTTCAAATGAGGCGGTATTTGATAGTTCATTCTCCAAGGTTACATTCTTAGGAACTAACTTTATTATTTTGTTTTTCTCCAATCGCCTCAAATTGAATGTGTCTGTATTCACAATCAACTGAAATTCATTTCCAGTAAGTTCCCCAATCGCAATTTGAAGACTGTCTTGCCGTGGATACCAAAATAGGTTGTTTTTCAATTCTTGATCATTAAGAGAAATGGTTGTAATCTCATCTGATTTTGGAACATGCAATCCAATCAGTCCTGGTGGAATTAATTTCGCGTTTTTAATCTTATCAGATTGAAGAGGAATAGATAATTTCAAATCAACTGTATCTGATGAATTTCCATTGATTACAATCGAATCAAATTTCCAATCTTGTGCCTCATCTTTTTGAATCTGAAGATCTTTGTTTTTGTCATCAAACGCCTTACAGTAATAGATGCCTTCTTTTAACGATGTTAAATTGGCAAATCCAAATTGATTACTTTGACCAAAATAAATCGGCTTATCCGAATTCAATGAATCAAAAAGTCCAACTGTTATTTTTGACTTAATCTGATTCGAAAAAGCATCAACCGTGCGCGCAACAAACACTAAGGAATCTAATTTAGGTCCAGTAGAAAAGGTTATTCGCATCAACGAATCATTTCCTTCTGTGAGGTCTTTAACCGCAGCGTTTAAGTACAAGGTATAAGTCGTATTCTTTTGTAATTCGTTGGAAAGATTTATTCGTAGCGTTTTTTTGATTAATCGGGATTCTAATCGAGCATGCTGGGGAACTATAATAATATTTTCTGAAGGTTTGTTCATCTGAACATACTCATCAAATGTTAACTCAATGGATTGTTCGTTAAAATTTATTGTTCCATCTTCCAAGCTTGACATTATAACTTTCGGCGCGATTTCATCTTTAGGTCCACCTGTAATTGTTCCAACTTGGGCACATCCTGTTACGAGAATCGATATGAACCCAATCAAATAATGCTTGAAAGCCATTGGCAAAGTTCGGTTAAATATTTTTCATCTACCGCATCAAAGTCATTTAAT
>JBILIY010000026.1:0-8904 GCA_044368815.1 Crocinitomicaceae bacterium | reverse complement strand
AAAAATCATTTATTTAATGCGATTGACACCCTTGACTGTGTTAAGAAAAAAGCGGACTGGGCGTTGCGTTGGATTGAAAAAGGTTCTTTTGCAGAACGATTGGTTGCATTCGCAGCAGTTGAGGGGATCTTTTTTTCAGGCTCGTTTTGTTCTATTTTCTGGTTAAAGAAAAGAGGGTTAATGCCAGGACTATCATTTTCCAATGAATTGATTTCACGTGACGAAGGATTACATTGTGATTTTGCTTGTTTACTTTATACAAAGCATCTTATCAATAGACTGCCAAAAGAGCAAGTTCAACAAATCATTACCGATGCTGTTGAAATCGAAAAAGAATTTATCCTTGACGCGCTTCCTGTAAAGTTAATCGGAATGAATAGTGATCTGATGAGTCAATATATCGAATTTGTTGCAGATCGCTTATTGTTGGAACTAGGAAACGAAAAAGTTTATAATGTTACAAATCCATTTGATTTCATGGAAATGATTTCAATTCAGGGAAAAACAAACTTTTTTGAAAAGCGTGTAGGAGAGTATCAAAAAGCAGGGGTGCTAGCAGGAAAAGAAAATCAAACATTTAGTTTGGACGAAGAATTTTAATAGATTAATAAAAAAGAGAATGTACGTAGTTAAAAGAGACGGAAGAAAAGAAGCTGTGAAATTTGATAAAATCACAGCGCGAATTGTTAAAATGTGCTATGGCTTGGATCCTTTGGTAACTCCCGAGTTAGTTGCAATGAAGGTAATTGAAGGTATTTATGATGGAGTTTCTACATCTGATTTAGATAATCTTGCAGCTGAGGTAGCTGCAGCTAAAACCATCGATCACCCAGATTATGCGCTTTTGGCTTCGCGAATAGCTGTTTCCAATCTACACAAAGAAACAAAAAAGACCTTCTCTGAAGTAATGTTTGATTTGTATCATTACATCGACCCTAAGACAGGTTTAAAAGCTTCTCTTTTAGCTGAAGACGTTTATAACGTGATTGTGGAAAATAAAGACACGTTGGATTCAAGCATTATATATGACAGAGATTTTCGTTATGATTATTTCGGTTTCAAAACCTTGACTCGTTCTTATTTAATGAAATTAAATGGAGAAATAGCTGAGCGTCCGCAACAAATGTTGATGCGGGTTTCACTTGGTATTCATAAAACAGACGTACAAGCAGCGATTAAAACATACAATCTAATGTCTGAAGGTTGGTTTACACATGCTACACCAACATTATTCAATTCAGGAACTCCAAAGCCACAAATGTCCTCTTGTTTCTTATTGACAATGAAAGAGGATAGCATTGAAGGAATTTATGATACGCTTAAATCGTGTGCTCAGATTTCTCAGTCTGCAGGAGGAATTGGACTAGCAATCCACGATATTCGTGCAACAGGTTCATACATAAAAGGCACAAACGGAACTTCAAACGGAATCGTTCCAATGTTACGTGTATTTAATGACACAGCAAGATACGTTGATCAAGGAGGAGGAAAGAGAAAAGGTTCTTTTGCCATGTATATTGAGCCATGGCACGCAGATGTTTTCGATTTCTTGGATCTTAAGAAAAATCACGGAAAAGAAGAACAACGAGCAAGAGACTTGTTTTACGCGCTTTGGATCCCGGATTTATTCATGAAACGCGTAAAAGAAAACGGAGATTGGACGTTGATGTGCCCTCACGAATGCCCTGGTCTTTCTGACACGCACAGTGCTGAATTTGAAGCGCTTTACACAAAATACGAAAAAGAAGGTAAAGGACGTAAGACGATCAAAGCTCAGGATTTATGGTTTAAAGTTCTAGAATCTCAAATTGAGACAGGAACGCCTTATATGTTGTATAAAGATGCAGCAAATGCTAAGTCTAACCAACAAAATTTGGGTACAATCAAGTCTTCGAATTTGTGTACTGAAATAATCGAATACACAGCACCTGATGAGGTGGCAGTTTGTAATTTAGCATCAATTGCCCTTCCTAAATACGTTTTAGAGAACGGAACGTTTGACCACGATAAACTATTTGAAGTAACTTATCAAGCTACTTTGAACTTGAATAAAATCATTGATGAAAACTATTACCCGGTAGAAGAAGCTAAAAATTCAAACTTACGTCATCGACCGATTGGATTAGGTGTTCAAGGTTTAGCAGATGCTTTTATTATGATGGGCTTACCATTTGAATCTGAAGAGGCGAGAGCATTGAATCGTGAAGTTTTTGAAACGATTTATTATGCATCCATGACGGCATCCAAAGATTTGTCGAAAGTTAATGGTCCATACGAAACATTTGAAGGATCTCCGGTATCAAAAGGAGTTTTCCAATTCGACATGTGGGGTGTAACCCCGTCTTCTCGTTGGGAGTGGGATGTTTTGAAGGAAGAAGTTAAAACACATGGTGTAAGAAATTCCTTATTGTTGGCACCAATGCCAACAGCGTCAACGGCACAAATCCTTGGTAACAATGAATGTTTTGAGCCTTACACATCAAACATTTATACCCGTCGCGTTTTGTCAGGTGAGTTTATTATCGTAAACAAGCACCTTTTGAAAGATCTTGTACGAGAAGGTTTGTGGAATAAAGATATGCGTCAAAAAATTGTTGCAGCTAATGGATCTATTCAAAACATCAATGAGATTCCTCAGCACTTGAAAGCCCTTTACAAAACAGCTTGGGAAATCTCTCAGAAAGCAATTATTGATCAAGCCGCAGATCGTGGAGCATACATCTGTCAAAGTCAATCTTTGAATATTTTCATGGAAAATGCAAACTTTGGTAAGTTGACTTCAATGCACTTCTATGGTTGGGAAAAAGGGTTGAAAACAGGGATGTATTATTTAAGAACGAAAGCAGCAACGGATGCTATCAAGTTTACAATTGACAAATCAGTCGTAGATGAAACAGCGGCACAAGCAATCGAAGACCAACAAGCTGCAATTGCATGTTCATTGGACAACCCAGAAGGATGTGAAATGTGTTCCGGGTAGAAGCGACGGAAGTCGGTTATAGACGGAGCGGAAATTCACGAGCTTGTTCTCGCTACATGTGTTCCGGGTAGAAGCTACGTTATATTAACTTAGAATTGCGAATTAATAATTGATTGGTCCGCAATTTTTTTGTAATACAAAGAAATTCGCAATTACTACGTTCGCAACTCTTTCGTTTATTTTATCTTCTTATCCAATCCATCAAAATTCCTAAAGTACTCCAAAAATAGAGCTTCACTGTGGCTTTTTGATTTGTGAAACTGAGTCTTGGTAAACGTGTTCTCCGTATAACTTTTACTGTCAAAATTATAGAGCAAACTTCCCTTCGATTCAATGAATCCATAACCTCTAATTGTGGCATGAAAGGCAAATTGTTTGACATTCGGACTCAATAAATCTTTACTGAATTTAAGTGCATCTGTTTTTACCCGCAATTGATGCAACAAAGTAGCTGCTAAATCTGCTTGTGAGCCAATATTTTTATAAACTAAACCTCTTTTTGATTTTAGCACGGGTTCACCATAAATTAGTATTGGTATTCTGAAAAACTTTGTGCTGTAAGGTTCTGGAAACTCCGGAGAACCATGGCTATGGTCGGCAACAAAGACAAAAACTGTGTTTTTATACCATTTTTCTTTTTTTGCTTTCTTAATGAAATCACCAATACATTTGTCTGAATACTGAATGGAATTCATGAAATCAGCTTCTGTCCCTTTCCACTTTTCTTTTCCTGTTTTTGGATAATCGAACGGGGCATGCGTGCTACCTGTAAATGCGCATTGCATGAAAGGAGCCTTACTGGCATTAATTTCTTGAAGAAAGAATTTAAATAAATCTTTGTCGTGATAAGTCAATTTTCCATGTTCGAGTCCTGCGGGAAAATCGTCTTCATCCAGTACCTTGTCGAATTGATGTTCTACAATAAAACTTTCAATGTTCCCATATTTCAAATCTCCCGCAAAGGTGTAAGAGGAAAAATAGCCGTACGGTTTCAGTAATTGGTTGATTGACTTAATCTTACGGTGCTTTTCGGGATAAAGGGAAATGGCAACTTCTGGAATTCCAGGGTAACCTGCCAAAATTGACGTGTTTCCAATTTCAGAGGTCGTATTGGTGGCGTATATGTTTGAGAATAAAACACCTTTTTTTGCTAGTTTATCAAAATTAGGCGTAGCCCCTTTCGTGTTGCTCAAACATCCGATTGCATTGGCTGTCCAGCTTTCTAGAATAACAAAAACAAGATTTGGTTTGGTATCATTTAGAATGTAATTGTTGTGATTTCGGTCAAAATTGAAAAGGGATTGAACCAATTTATCCGCTTTCTTTTCTTCTATTTTTGGTAAAATATCACTGAAATCAGTTTTCATGTAAAGAAAATAGCTGTTTCCGAAGAAATAGGTGGAATTGATGGAGACATCGTTCAGTTTATGTTCGTTGGAAAAACACGCAGAGTCAATATTGATAGGGATTTGCTGCCAGCCACCACGAGCAAATAAAAAACAAAAACCAATTAAAAAAGGAAAAAGCAAGGTCAAAGAGAAACGTTCTTTCCAATTTTCTGCCACAACTTCAAATCGCCGAGATGGAAGTAATTTTTTAATTAAGAAGTAGGCAACTATTCCTTCGAATAATAAAAACAACATAAAATAAATGGTCATTGAGTAATCAGCCGTTCTAAAAACCTCATCAGGGTTGGAAAGATGCATAAAAACACGAGAAGTAAGCTTGTGATTCCATTCAAAATAAGCATTGATTTCTGCGCTGTGAATAATTGAAACAGCAAGAATTTCAATTCCGAAAATTGTATAAAATAATATTCGAAGCCATTTGTGATTGTAGAATTTTAGTAAAAAAACAAACAAAAGAGGAATCACAGAGAGAAACCCAGCTGTTGCTAAATCCAATCGAAGGGAGTTGATAAAAATCAGCGGGAAACTCACACCTGCTTTTTCAAAAACATCATAGTGAATTAAAGAAAACAGAATCCGCTGAACATCAAAAAACAAGACCCAAAAGACAAGTAAAAGAAAAAAATTTCTGATTAATATTTTGGTAATCTTCACTTAACAAAGGTAAGAATTCAATTTAACTTGTGTTTTGAGTCAAATGAAATGAATTTTATCAAAGAATGTTTTGAATTTAATCTTTGTTGATTTCAGAAGGTAAAGGACAAAGCAATCTCTAATCAATTCATACGTTTATTTAACACAACAACTTATCTTCGTGTTGAATGCAAATTCGATGGAAGTTTTTTCTACTGGTTATCTATTTTCTGCCCAATTTATTGCTGGCACAGGAAGGAAGTTGGCGCGAATTACGACGGCCGGTTGGAAAAGAACTAATTCAACTCGACACATTGAGTATTTATCCGAATACGTTTGTGGTGAAAAATGGAGAAATAACTTTATCTGAAAAGGAATATATTATTGATTATTTCAAAGGAACTTTTCAACTGAAAAAACCTATTCTAGACACACTTTCCTTCACTTTCCAGGTTTTCCCCTTTCAACTTTCACAAAGTCTTCGTAAACGCGATGAAACACTCATTTACAATCAAGACAAAGGAGATAGAGATCTTTTTAAAATCGAAAACAAGGTCACAGTAAACGATTTATTTGGCGGAAGTGAGCTGAACAAAAAAGGTAGTATTTCAAGAGGTGTTTCTTTTGGAAACAACCAAGATCTTGGGATTAATTCCTCCTTGAATTTGGAATTGAACGGGGAACTTACTCCTAATTTAAAAGTTCTTGCCTCTGTTTCTGATGCTAATTTACCAATCCAACCAGATGGAAACACGAACAAATTGCAGGAGTTCGACCAAGTTTTTATCCAGGTTTACAACGATCGCTTGAAAGTAGTTGCAGGGGATTTTTGGATTAGTAAACCAACAGGTTATTTTTTGACCTACAAAAAGCGTGGACAAGGATTAACCTCAGAATTCAAATGGAATACTGCAAAAAATAACGAATGGAATACTCAGATCAGTGGGGCGTTATCCAAAGGGAAGTTCAATCGACAAATCATTCAAGGAATCGAGTCAAATCAAGGGCCTTATCGCCTTCGCGGAGCTGAAAACGAACCATTTATTTTGATTTTGGCAGGAACGGAACGAATTTACATTGATGGCCGGCTTCTGGAAAGAGGTCAGGAATTTGATTATGTGATTGATTACAATTCTTCCGAGCTTACGTTTACATCTCGTAACCTCATAACCAAAGACACAAGAATTGTTGCTGAATTTCAATATTCAGATCAAAATTATGCGAGATCGCTCGTTCAAAACTCAACCACATATACAGGTAAAAAACTGAATTTTTGGATAAACGCTTATTCTGAACAGGACGCGAAGAATCAATCGTTACAGCAGGAATTGAGTGGCTCGCAAAAACTATATTTAACTCAAATTGGTGATAGTTTGGAGTTGGCTCGTATTAATAGCATCGACTCTGTAGGGTTCATTGAAAATCAAGTCCTTTACAAAATGGTTGATTCATTGGGCTATGATTCGGTTTTGGTTTTCAGTATTAACCCTGATTCAGCTAGGTTTAGAGCCTCGTTTCAGTTTGTGGGTCAGAATAAGGGTGATTACGTGTTGGATAATTTTAATGCTTTTGGCAAGGTTTATCGGTGGGTTGTTCCAATTGGTGGGATTCCTCAAGGTGATTACGCGCCAAGTCGACTGATTATTACGCCAAAAAGAAAGCAATTGGTTAGTTCAGGATTTTCAGTACGATTAACACCAAAAGTTTCCTTGGAATCTGAAATGGCGGTTTCTACAAATGATTTAAATACTTTTTCAAAGTTTAATAGTTCAGATGATCAAGGATATGCCAATCGAACAAAAATTAAATCGGTGCTTCCTTTTGGAAAAGATTCTATTGTCGGTTGGCAACTTGAAAACTATGCAGAAATCGAACTTTTATCAACTCATTTTAGTCCGATTGAACAATACCGAAAGGTGGAGTTCGACCGTGATTGGAATACACGAAATAAAGGGTTTATTGGCTCTCAACGTGTTGCGAATTTGTCTTCCACGTTGAAAAACAGTAGAAATGGATTTATGAATTTGGAAGGTCAACATTTCTCAATAGGAAATGACTATTTCGGAAATCGCTTGGCCTCAGAAGGAAATTGGAAACAACAAGGGTGGTCAGCGAAATGGGATGGAAGTTTTCTATCTTCTAAGAATGAACAAACGAATGTAAATCCAAACCTTAACTATTCCGACAATGCATTTTTAAGGCATCGAGCAGATATTTCGAAGGATTTTAAATCAATCAAAATTGGATACATTGACGATCACGAGCGAAATGAATTTCGGAATACTTCCGATAAAATCAGTCCGTTGAGTTACCAATTTTTCGATTATCAATTTTACCTATCAAGTGGAGATTCCTCCAAAACGTTTTTCAAGCTTTTTTATCGCGAGCGTTACGACCAACGAGCAGATAGTTCTCGCTTAAAGCCCGTAGCTAAAGCTATAACCGCGGGAGGAGAAATCAAGCTAGCCGAGTTGAAAAACCAACGATTGAATATCATTGCTGCGTATCGTTCGTTAAGGGTGTCAGACACCATATTACTTGTCCAAACACCTGAAAATTCGATGGTTGGTAGAATCGACTATGAGGCAAGGTGGTGGAGAAACGCGTTGACCTGGAATACGTTTTATGAAGTCGGCTCCGGTTTGGAACAAAAACGTGATTTTCAATACCTTAAAGTGAATGATGGTCAAGGAATTTATGCGTGGGTTGATTACAACGGAGACGGAATCAAAGACCTGAACGAATTTGAAATAGCGCAATTTATTGATCAAGCGAGCTACGTGCGAATTTTCATTCCTAGTAACACTTATATAAAAACGTATTCGAATGAATTCAATCAAAGTATCTTTTGGAGACCCGAACGAATTTGGGCTAATAAATCAGCATTTTATAAATTTATGTCCCGTTTTTCCAACCAAGCCCGAGTCCGTATCAATCGAAAAATTAACGACTTTGATCCCAATGAAGCCTTCAATCCTTTTGCAACAAAAATTAATGATCAAAATTTAGTAAGTACCAATTCGACGTTGAAAAATTCACTCTTTTTCAATCGAACTTCGAGTATTGTGAATGCAGAATACAGCATTCAAGATGTCCGAGGAAAAACGCTTCTCGCCAGCGGATTCGATTCAAAGCGAAATGCGTCGCACGAATTTTCTTTTCGATGGAATATCCGACCAACTTTTTCGATTGAGGTAAAAAGTCAACTTGGGACAAAGGAGTCTTCAGCTGATTACACAATCGGTAGAAACTATAAATATGATTACAAGACGTCCCAACCAAGTTTGATTTATCAACCGTCGACGATTTTTAGAATTTCCCTTGATGGAAGAATTTCAGAAAAAGAAAATGAGCAAGATTTGGGAGGAGAAAAATGTTCGCTCTTGGAAGTGGGAAGTAGTTTGAAATACAATCAAACAGAAAAAGGGAGTTTTCAAGCAGAATTTAAAACCGTTCGTATGAATTTTGAGGGAAATAGTAATTCTGCAGTTGGATTCGAATTGTTGGAGTCATTAAAACCCGGAACAAACTACACGTGGAACATTAGTTACCAACGTAATGTCTCCAAAAACCTTCAACTTTCCATTCAGTATTTAGGTAGAAAATCTGAAAATTCTCGTTTGATTCAAAGCGGAACGATGGAAGTTCGCGCGTTTTTCTAGTTTTATCTTGGTTTTGGACCGATGTACTCCATACATGGATTTAGCCCAACGAAACACTTCTCGGATAAAGTAATTGAAACATTGGTTTCATCTTTCACTTCAAAAGAAAAATCAGCAGTTGCTTTCCACGTTTCAAGTTGTTTTATACCAACAAAGGCATACAGTTCACTATCGGGTTTTTGGAATTTTTGTTTAATTTCTTCGATGGAAAGCATTTTAT
>JBILIY010000339.1:0-2650 GCA_044368815.1 Crocinitomicaceae bacterium | reverse complement strand
AGCCCTTTTACCTCGAAACACTTTTGAAAAAGGAGTTCTACAATCAAAATATACATCAGGATTTCATTTATGGAATTTACGATTGTTTCGTGGACACAATTCTTTTGAGTAATATGATACATTATTCGAAGGACAAAGCTTATATAACGACTAAAAATAAACCTTTGGAAATCTCCACTGAATCATTGAATTTGAAAAAAGATGGCCACTACTTCACGGTTTTCTTCCCATACTTCACGGCAAAGTCTATTGAACCTGCCATATTTATTTCTCCATGGATTTATATTTCAATTATCATTGTTTTGGTTCTGATATTTTTTGGTTATAGTTTGGCAATTATTATACGTCAAAAGCGACTTTCGGAGGTGAAAACGGATTTCATTAACAACATGACGCATGAATTAAAAACACCCATTTCCACGATAAGTCTTTCCAGTGAATTGCTAATGCGAATTGATTTGAATGAAGATCCAGAGAAAATTCGCAAGTATGCAGGAATTATATACAAGGAAAACAAAAGGTTGGAAAATCAAGTTGAGCGGGTATTAAATATTGCCAAATTGGACAAAGACAAGGTTGTTTTGAATAAGGAGAATTTTGATGTTCATGAATTATTGGCGGAAGTAAAAGAAAACTTCGAATTCAACCAATTAAACCAAGGTGGAAAAATTGAATTAAATTGTATTGCTGAAAATTATAAAATTCAAGCTGACCCAGTTCACTTGACCAATGTAGTGTATAATTTATTGGATAACGCCGTTAAATATTGTATTACTACCCCTCAAATCGTTTTGAATACTCGAAATGAGAAGAATTTATTAGTAATTGAAATTGCCGATAATGGAATCGGTATGAAACGCGAAGATGTGAAACAGATTTTCGAGAAATTCTACCGCGTTCCGACAGGCAACATACACAATGTAAAGGGTTTTGGTTTAGGACTATATTATGTGAAACTAATCATTGATGCGCACGAGGGCAAAATCGAAGTAAAAAGTGCGGTTAACAAAGGAACGACTTTTACGATTTATCTTCCTATTGGTTGATATTCAACTTATTTTTTCTTTTCTAAAATAGCATCCGGTTGAGGAAAAAGACCTTTTCTGGTTAATTTTTTCTGCTTTGAATCTAATAATAATCTTTCTGGAATACCTGTTCCAAGCATTTTTCCCGTTAATTCAAATTTTTTGTTTTCAAGTTTTGAAACTATATATGTTCCCTCCCATTTTGATTCGCCAACGTTAACGTAAATACTATCTTTTGTCAGACGCACTTCCAAATTTGAGGAATTAACAGGAATAATCTGGTTATTTAGATTCATTTCATACGCTGTAATTTTACCACTATATGTTTTCAAAAACTTTTTCTTCAGCTTTATGGCTTGTGCTGAAACCTGCAGACTAATAAGAAATATAAAACAAGTGAGAAGCTTCATTTAACGAATGTAATGAAAAAAGCGATTCTACTTTTTAATTGGCTTTTCTTTCATTTATTTTCTCCTCCAAGCGATCGATTTTTTGATTTAGATTTTGAATTACTTCAATAAGTTGTTTTTCTCTGCTATCAGAAGCTTTATTTTCATCATTCAATTTATCTTGAATTTGTGTAGTCATTACCGCTAGAAAAACATTGAGCGTAATCATCGAACTAAATACAAAAAATGAAATACAATAGAGATCGGTAATAAATCCCGGCACATCACTATTGAGCAAATTCGAATGCATTGATGACCAACCATTAGTCAAAGAGAGAAACAAACCAAAGTAAGCATTATAGAGGTTAGAAAAATCAATTTCCTCAAATTTAGTGAAACTGTAAAGATTACATCCGATAATTGCGTATACGAAGTGTATCAGTGCTAATAGAATAGCGAAAACAAATACTGTCGGTATAACGGACATTATTTTTCGCTCAGTCTGTTTTAATGATTTATGGACTTCGAAAATGCGAATAATTCGAAACACCCGAACTACACGAAACAATGTTATAATTTCAGGATGAGGAAATAAATTAATGAAAAAGATAGCGGCTAGTGAGGAAATTGTAATTATAAGATCGAACATTAACCAAAAGAATTGTTCCAAACAGACTTTGCTAACAAAATCAAGATTCAATTCTTCTTCTTCTTCAACCCCAAAATCAAGTTGAAACTTTCGATAACGATTAATGATGTCGTCGGAGTAGTATTTTTCGTTTTCTGGTTTTTCCTTTAAGAATACATGACGAATGGACGCCAAAATATGCCTAGCCTCAAAAGGGAAATATTTAACCCGAAACCACATTTCAAAAACAAAGAATAGCAGAATAACCAAATCTATATAAAATAGAACATGATTGAGGTCTTTATTCGCATGAAATATAGATTCTAATGTTAGTAATATAACACTTAAAATGATGACAATCGGCGCAAATTTTTCTACTTTGAGGTACATTTTCATGAGTGAAACTTAACTGAATGTCGTAAAATTATAATTCCTTAATTGATTTATGCAACTTGGGTAACTTTTTAATGTATTTTTTTATCGTACTTTCCAAAATCTAAACAATTAAAGTAGTATGAAAATTGAATCGGCCAAAAATAAACACACCACTATTTCCTAGCGAAGTTTTCTCAAATATTGTTTCAAATAGTACTCTTTTTGACACTTCT
>JBILIY010000338.1:0-2661 GCA_044368815.1 Crocinitomicaceae bacterium | reverse complement strand
ATCCATATTTACAAATGCAATAAATTCGTCATTGGGTGACCAAGAAACATACGTTATTTTGGGTTTTTTAGGTAGATTTTTAATTTGTTCTGGTTCAGCTTTTACATCTGATAGCGTTCTCAATTTTAAATTCGTAACATAGGATTGTGTAGAAGAAATGTTAAGTATTGGATTTACTCGCAAACCACCTAAACGAAGCTCCTCTTGATTTAAATCTTGAAGTGTTTTATAAGTTTCTCTGTAGGAGAATAGAACCATTGCTTTTTTGCTATCCATAGAAATTGAGGGAGGTCTATCATAATCGGCTAGTTGCAATATAGGCAATGAAGGCTTCTGAAATAATAATTCCTCTTGTGCATTAATTTGAAAAGCAGTTAAAAGGAAAAAAAAGAGAATGAAACGCATAATGTTATTTTTCTCAAAGATAAATGAAAGAATATAATCAATACCTCATTTCCCAAAATCGGGTCAAATTGAAGGCCAATTAGGTATCTTAAGTATATGTTGTAATTTTGATTAAACCCAAACTTTGGTGATTAGCAACATGTTGTAAAAATTAAACAACACACCTCGAAAAATAATAACTGAATATGAATAACTTGATTTCTAAGCTTGTTTTCCAGATTAGATATTGGATTCTTTTTGTTTGTTTGAATTCCAATTTTCCTGCAAATGGTCAAGCTTTCGTTGATCTTGAAACAGGAGCACTCTTCACAAATATTAATGATATTCGCAATGGTAATAATGGAACTTTATTTTCTCTGAAAAATACTTTTCAGACCCCAGTAAGTCCATTTGTTCGGTTGCGCGTTGGTTATTTATCGCATGAAAAAAATTACTTTTCATTTCTTTACGCTCCCTTAAAAATTGCAGAAACTGGAACAATCGAAAAGGATATCCTATTTGATGGAAAAAACTTTAAAGCTAATGCACCAATAGAGGTTGTTTACAAGTTTAATTCTTATCGATTTACCTATAATCGAAGAATCATAAATAAAGACAATTTCAAATTTGGCCTTGGTTTGTCTGCAAAAATTAGAGATGCAGGAGTCTCGTTAAAGAATAGTGAGTTTTTTAGAGAAAATTTTAGTGTTGGTTTCGTTCCTCTTATCAACCTATTAGCCAAATGGGATATATCTCAAAAAATGGGGGTTGATTTTTTTGGAGAAGGTATAGCCGCAAGTAAAGGCAGGGCAATTGACCTTTCATTATCTGGAAGATATTGTTTTACTAAAAACCTACAAGGAAACATTGGCTATAGACTGCTTGAAGGTGGGGCAAACGGATCGAATCGATATAATTTTATACAACTTCATTTTATCTTCGCTAGTTTAAACTACTCATTTAATAAAAACAATAAAGAACCATAATCAATAGAACCTCACCTTTTCCGGAAACGTCGAAAATATATTCAACTACCGTCAAACAAAAGTTACTCCTCTAATATCTGGACCGAATTATACCCCTCAATTCACAGAAGTTTGGGCACCTCTTGACGGTATCGTTTTTAATTTCGGACTTAAGATAAAGCTTTAAAAAGCCATAGTTTTGAGTATACCCTCGAGCGTTTGACTAATAACATGCGTAGCTTATAAAAAAAGCAATTGAATAAAAAGAATTACTATCTTTAATCATAATTTTACAATTGTATCAAAAGCTTTTGCAGCTCAAAACGTATAAAATCGTAAGTGGCATTGAAGCCAAATTGGTTCTTTTAAGATTAGAACTTCGTTTATTGGCTTTTTTGATTTTCAAGTTTAAAAATCTTAGAATCGTTCTAGATAATTGGCGCAATATTCAAAAAACCATCCAGCAATTTACGATTGACCAGCGATTTCAACGACTTGTCAAACATGAGGAAAAGTATTTTTTCAATTGTAATATGCCTGGCTGGCCGCAAACCAATTTCTTTGATAAACTTTTAGCCATTTCAGATCCTCAGCTTAAAAACGATCTTTCGGCTCTTGGAATAGTTCAAATCGGCTTTACCAAAAAATGCCCGCTCAACTGTGAACACTGTTATGAAGGTAAAATTTTAAATCAACCCGAAACAATTTCATTGAGTGATCATATCGCAATCGTTAAGAAACTTCAGGACAATCAGATTTCTATGATTCAATTTGGTGGAGGTGAACCTCTTAATCGCTTTGACGATTTAATTAGCGTCCTGAAAAGCGCAAATGACACGAGTGATTTTTGGATTTATTCATCTGGATATGGTCTCACCGAGGAGCGTGCTCGGGAATTGAAATCTGCCGGATTAACAGGGGTTTCAATTAGTTTGGACCATTTCGAACCGGATTTACATAATACGTTCAGGAGAAACCAAAAATCATTTGAATGGGCAATAAGCGCTATTCAGAATGCGCAGAAAGCCAATTTATTGACAGCCATGTCTATTTGCGTTACCAATGAATTTTGCTCGGAAGAAAATTTGTTTCAATATCTTTATTTTGCTGCCCGACAAAAAGTTGCTTTTGTTCAAATGCTTGAACCACGGGCAACGGGCAACTATGAAGGAAAGGACGTGTTGCTAACGAATGATAACCAGAAAATATTGGAGCTGTTTCACGAAAAAATAAATTCAAAAAAAGAATTTAAAAATTTACCCATTCTTCAATACACCGGGTATCAGCAACGAAAAAAAGGGTGCGCTGGAGC
>JBILIY010000367.1:0-2666 GCA_044368815.1 Crocinitomicaceae bacterium | reverse complement strand
AATGAAGGTGTTGACTCTAAGTGGGTCACATTGAATTCTTTAATCAAACTGGAGATTTTTACTGCATCCAAACGTTCTTCATCAGTTGCTAAAACCAATGTTTCACCACTCAAAACACTTCTCAAAAGATCTCCAAAAAACACATCAAATCGTTGGTCTGCCAGACTCAAATGAACACTTTCTTTTGTTTGATAGATTCTCTTCCAATCGGGAATAAGGGTTTTAAGTGAATCAAAAGAAATTAAGATCGTTTTACTCGTCCCTGAAGTCCCACTAGTTTTTGCAACATAAGCGATGTTTTCGGCATTCTCAAGGCAATTTTCATTTACATCGTGATAGCTGATAGCCTGGCCTTTGCTCCAAGCTGCGAGCAAATGAACAATATTTTCTATGGTTCGTTCCGGTTTTAACTTTACAAGCCTTTCATTTTCTTCAAACTGAATTTCTTCGATTCTACGCTTTAAATCTCCAAAACTAACGTTGACCTTATCACAAACAAGTGCAAGTTTTGAATTTTCTACATGATCAAACCAATGCCAAAAATCTATGTTTTCAATTGTACTTGCACTTGGAACTAATTTTGAATCATTATAGATTTGTTTGATTTCCGATTGAGAAAGAGCGATAGCGGCTATCTTACGAATAATTGAACGGATAAAGGTTTTCCAATAATGTTCAGAAGCAATATCAGTGCGATAGTCAACGTGCAACGTCAACGAATCATTACCATATTCCAATAAGTGAATCCCCAATATGTTATCATCCGCTGAACTAGGTTCAAAATTGAAATTCAACTCCAAATTAGCTGCAAATTCGTACGATTCCTTTTGATACGAAAAGAGAACATTAAACGCAACACGTTGATTTTTATTGACCAAGAAATCCAACAACGGATAATCTTGATATCGAAAAACATTAAGTATTCTTTGCCGCATTACTGAATTTTCTTCTTTAATCAAGGGAAGAAAATTTACACAAGTAGGAAATGAATTCTTTTGAAATTTATTTTTTCTATTTCTAAGGGCGATTCCAATTTTTAGTGGAATTTCAAGGTGCTTTTCCGAAACCGATAATTCTGACTCAATTTGTTCTAAAACGAATGCCATTATCGAACCAGATTTTTCAGTTGCAAGCTTATTCAAATGTTTTAAAACACGTGAATTGAAATGATTGCTTAGTCTTTTGATTGTGCCAATTCCAAGTTCAACAGGTAATTCATTTGTTTCTTCTTGAGTAGGAAAAATGGAAATTTCGGGAGCTGTTTCCCTTAAGGAATCTAATTTAACTAACGCACCTGATTTAAATCGCGTATAAACTGAATTCCAAAATAGGTTGAATGAATGTGCATCTCCCAAACAATGGTGCAGGCATAAGCGCAGTAAAAGGTTATTTTCCGATTCTTGAATGAGCTGAACCGACCAAAGCTGTCCTTCCAAGGAAATTTCAGGCTCAACTATTTTTTCATGAAAAGAACCATTCCAAGTTTCTAGTTTATTCCATGATTTATTTTTGACATTAATTGATAAATAAGCCCATTCAGCATCTTTTAATACATCGATGATCGCATTTTTCAATTTTGAATAATCAGCACCTGAAATAAGCACATTTCCTTTCAGTATGTTCGATTTAGGACTTCCAAAATTAAGCTCTCGATTGAAAAATAAAAGTTGATAAGGACTAAGCGGGTGATCCATTATGGCTTGGGAATAAACTAAAAATTCTCTATTAATACGAATTTAATTAAAAAATTAGATTTAAGTCATTCCAAATTTTAGGGATTTCGTAATGGCTGCACTTTTCGATTTTAGTCAAATTGACATTTTCTTTCGTAAATCGTTTCCATTTTAAAAAGTCAATTTCCTCGAACCCATTTGAACAATAGTAGACATCAATTTGACAATTTAAAACCCCATTTTGTTGGTAGGATTCAATCATTTGTTCGTGGGACTTTAAATAAGCAATAATTCGATCATAATCACTTTCATCTGATGCAATTTGTTTTGCTATCTCGATTAATTCCGCTTTTAGACTAACTCGTTTTATTTTATTTCCTGGCTCAGGTTGAGCAGTTTTATCTAAAATAATCAATTTTTTAACCGTGACACCATTGTTTTCAAGCCATTTAGCCATTTCGAATGCGGTAAGTCCTCCCATTGAATAACCCAAAATTGTTACTTCTTTCGGAAGCGAGCCTAGATGTTTCCTCTCACGGATTAATTCCATCGCAATTTCTTCAATTCGTGAATTACCTTGAATTCCCATCGCCATTGGATAGTTGAAAGCGAGGGTTTTTCTAATTGGAAATTCCAGTGAATTGAAAATAAAACCATAGCCCATAATTGGTGGTAAAAGCCAAATCTCATCTTTCGCGTCACCTGATTTTAATTGCCAAACAAGGTTGTTATTCTCAGATTTTATAACGAGAAGATTTAAAAAATCAATCGTTGGTTGTTTGAAGAAATCTGCTGGCGAAATTTTAATCTCTAACGATTTTTCGATTTCCTTGAGCATCAAAAGTGCTTTTATACTATTCGCTCCAGCTTCAAAAAAGTGGGTGCTCTTAGTATTTTCGCCAACATATTTCGTCCAAATCTTCAAAATATCAGGCTGAATAGCGTCATTTTTAACGATTTTCAATTCATTTTCAAACTGCGGTTTAAAATTTA